>NZ_CP103788.1:600000-751320 GCF_041729705.1 Candidatus Phytoplasma solani | reverse complement strand
TTTTAATTTATATATATTATTATATATAATAATTATTTATTATTATAGTGAGTATTTTTTTTACTTAAAATTAAAAATTCTTTATTTTTTCTATATTTTTTTTAAAAATTTAGGAACATTTTATGAACATTTTTTTATGTTTAAGACAATTTTTATTTTTATTTTTAAATAATTTTTTTCATTTTAAAATAAAAAATAATTATATTATTCAATTAAAATGATAACATAAAAAATAATAAATTTTAGGAACAAAAAAAAACATCTTTTCTTAACTCCAAAAAACCTTATTTTTTTAAAAAAAAGTAACACACTTAGGAACAAAAAACAATCTTTTTGTTTTTTAGAAAAAAATAAGGTTTTATGTGATAAAAAAAGATGACAAAATTTAATTTAAGAACTTTTTTAAATTTTTAAGAACAATTAAATTTTATTTTTCCTAACTTTTAAAATCTCTTCTTTTTTTATTTTTTTTTGTTTTATTTTATTAAAAGACATTCTTTTTTATTTTCTTTTATTTTTTGTTTGTTTTTTTAAAATATCTTTAAAAATAATCTTAAAAATGATAAAATAGATTTGTAATTAATTTTTTAAAGAAGTAATTTTTGTCTTTTTATATTTATTTTTTATTGAAAAAAATATTAGATTTAATCTCTTTGTATTTTTTTTTAATGATATAATTTAATTATCGAAAATTAAAAATTAAGTCAAATTATAAACAAAGGATTATATAAAATGGAAGTTACTATTAAAAATATTTTCCAAAAATCAGATTCTTTTTATCAAAAAAAAATTGTAGTTAATGGTTGGATTAGAAATTGTCGTTTTCAAAAAAAGTTAATTTTTATTGAAATCAACGATGGAACTTTTTTAGAAAATTTACAAATTGTTTGTAAAGAAGAAATTTTACAAAATCTTGATTTAGAAAATTTAAAAGAAATTTTACAAATCGGAGCTTCTTTGAGAATTGAAGGAATTTTAAAAGAAAATCAAACGATTTTTCAACTTTTTGAAGTTTTGGCACATAATGTGATTCTTTTAGGATCAAGCAATTCTTCTTATCCGATTCAACCAAAAAAACATTCTAATGCTTTTTTAAGAACAGTTACTCATCTAAGAGCTCGTACTAAACTTTTTGGAGCAGTTTTTCGTATTCGTAGTACTGCTTTTTTAGCTTTACACAATTTTTTTTATCAAAAAGGTTTCTTTCATGTTAGCACTCCTATTATTACTGCTAATGATGGCGAAGGAGCAGGAGAATTATTTCAACTTACTTCTCTTAATTTAGAAAATTTGCCAAAAGAAACATCTCAATTAGATTATCAAAAAGATTTTTTTGGTAAAAAAGTTTTTTTAACAGTGACAGGACAACTAGAAGCTGAAGCGATGGCTTTAGCATTGAATAAAGTTTATACCTTTGGGCCTGTTTTTAGAGCCGAAAAATCAAATACTCCAAGACATGCTGCTGAATTTTGGATGTTAGAATCGGAAATGGCTTTTTGTGATTTAAAACAAAATATCAAAATTGTTCAAGAAATGTTGCAAACTGTGATTGCTAAATGTTTAGAAGAAAATCGAAAAGATATTGAGTTTTTAGATCAAACCGTTAGAAAAGGTTTAGTTCAAGAATTAACTAACATTTTTCAAGAAAAAGAATTTTTGGTAATTAAATATCAAGAAGTAGTTGAAATTTTAAACAAAAGCGGTATTGAGTTTGAAAATAAAATTTTTTACGGTTCTGATTTGGCGACCGAACATGAAAAATTTTTGACAGAACAACATTTTAAAAAACCAGTTTTTGTCATTGATTGGCCGAAAGAAATTAAAGCTTTTTATATGAAAAATAACTCCGATCAAAAAACCGTTGCAGCGATGGATCTTTTAGTTCCGCGGGTTGGAGAGTTGATTGGCGGTTCACAAAGAGAAGAAAATTTATTAGTTTTAATTGAAAAAATGAAACAAATGAATATTCCTCAAAAAGATTTGGAATGGTATTTAGACTTACGTCGTTTTGGTGGTTGTATTCATTCTGGGTTTGGTTTAGGTTTTGAAAGGTTATTAATTTTTTTAACAGGTTTAGATAACATTAGAGATGTTATTGCCTTTCCAAGAACTTATCATAATTTAACTTTTTAATTATTCCCAATATTTTTGTTTTGTTGTTAAAATAAATGCAACATTAACAATTAATAAAATATTATTTTTTTTAAATATTAAAATTATATATAAAAACCAAAGGAATAAAAAATGGGTATAAAATTAAAGCAGGTTTCTAAAGTTTTTGCAGACAAGAAGACCAAAAAAGAAACTTATGCTGTTAATAAAATTGATATTGAAATTCCGAAAGGTAAGTTAGTCAGTCTTTTAGGACCTTCTGGATGTGGAAAATCAACAACTCTTTACATGATTGCAGGACTCCACGATATTTCTTCTGGTAAAATTTTTTTCGGCGATCAAGATGTGACTAATGTTCCAATTGAAAAAAGAGGGATTGGTTTGGTTTTTCAAAATTATGCTTTATATCCGCATATGACAGTACAACAAAACATCGCTTTTCCTTTAGAAAATTTAAAAATTCCTTCCCAAGAAATTTTGTCAAAAGTCGAAGAAATTACTAAATTAGTTGGGATTGAAGAACATTTAGATAAAAAACCACATGAATTATCTGGCGGACAACAACAACGCGTCGCGATTGCTAGGGCTTTGGTAAAAAAACCACAAGTCTTATTGTTAGATGAACCTTTATCTAATCTAGATGCAGGATTACGTTTAAAAACTCGTGAAGAAATTCGTCGTATCCAAAGAAAAATGAGTATTACTGCTGTTTTTGTTACTCACGACCAAGAAGAAGCGATGTCAATTAGTGATGAAATTTGTTTGATGAAACAAGGTCAAATCCAACAAAAAGGCGATCCGCAAGAAGTTTATGCTAACCCTTGTAATTTATTTGTTGCTAAGTTTTTAGGTAATCCTTTAATTTCTATTTTTAATGGTGAAATTATTTTCGGCAAAATCTATATCGGTAAGTCTTTGTTGTTTGATTTTTCTGATAATAAAAATTTAAATAAATTAAAACAAAAAATTTATGTTGCTATTAGACCAGAAGGTTATTGGTTTTCAAAAACTGGTAATTTAGAAATTGAAACGCTTTTTTTAGAAAGTGTTGGTAGAGATTTAATGTTATTGGCTCGCCATCCTCAAGCCGTTAATAATACTTTTCGTCTTGTTTTTGATGAAAACAGCAAAAATATTATTTTTCCTCAAGGTTTTGTTGCTAAACAAAAAATTAAATTTCAAATTAAGCAAGAAAAATGTTTTCTTTTTGATAGAGAAACGGAAAAAAGGATTTTTTAGATGTCATTGTTGAAAAAAATTTTTCAAAACCATAGGCAGCATAAACATTGGTATTTTTTAGCCCCGGCTTTGGTTTTGCTAATCTTGTTTAATTTCTATCCTTTGATAAAAATTTTTTATATTTCTTTAGATAACAATTATAATAAGTTTTCTGATTATTTTTCTCGTTCTTTTGGAATTAAGAATTATACTACTATTTTTGGTGATGCTGATTTTCAGGATGCTTTTTTAAACACTGTTTTATTGGTTTTTATTGCAGTGCCTTTATCTATTTTTTTATCGTTAATGATAGCTGTTGCTTTGGGTAATGTTTATAATCGTTATTTTAAAAACACCCTTCAAACTATTTTTTTTCTCCCTTATTTAACCAATTCTATCATTATGGGAATGGTTTTTGCTCTTCTTTTTTACCACAAAACCTACCCTTTTAAAAGTACTTCTGAAGGTTTGTTTAATCAATTATTGACTTTTTTTGGCATATCATCCCAACAAGATTGGATTAATGTTGCTGCTGATTATAGTCATAAAATGTTTGTATTAATTTTTTGTGTTGTGTGGAAATCCTTACCTTTTCAAATTGTAATTTTTACTGTTAGTTTACAAAATATTGGTAAAGATTATTACAATGCTGCCAGAATTGATGGCGCTTCTAAAAAAACCATTTTTAAAAGAATTACTCTTCCCCTACTTTCACCTATTATCTTTTATCAACTCATTATTGCTATGATTCAAATGTTAAAAGAATATGAAACTGTTGTTGGTGTTTTTGGCAATAACGAGTCAAAAGTCAATACTATTGTTGGTTATATTTATAATCAAATATCTACTGATAAAATTGATTCTTTTGCTAGAGGAGCTGCTGCTACTATTATTTTGCTTTTGATTTCGGTTTTGTTTACTGTAATGAATTTTTTTTTATCCAAAAGAAAATTAATAAGGAATTAAAGATTAGGTAATGTATGAAATGAATAAAATTAAATCTAATTTCTTAATTTTTCAAAAAAAACTTTCTGAAGTGTTGTTAGTTTTTTTAAAATATTTGTTTTTATTTATTTTTGCTTTTTTTTTGATTTTGCCTTTTTATTGGATGTTAAATATTGCTTTACAAAAAGAAAGTTCAACAATTAGTTATTTTCCAATCAATTTTACTTTCGAAAATTTTATTGGTTTTTTTAAAAGTTCTCGATTAGAATTTTTTTCCGCTTTTTTTAAAACTATTGGTATTGTTTTGGTTTCTACTTTGTTGGGGTGTTTTATTTCTGTTATTACAGCTTTTGCTTTAAGTATTTTAGAATTTAAAACTAAAAAAATAGTTTTTGGTGTTTTTTTAATGACTACGATGGTAACAACTGAAAGTATGTTTTTAACCAATTATCAAACATTTGCTAATTTAGGTTTGGTCGACTCAGGGACTGGTTCTAAGATTCCGGGTGGAGTTTATTTTGCTTTAATTTTACCTTTTTTGGTGAATGTAGTTCATATTTTTTTATTGATACAAAACATTAAAAAAATTCCAAAAGAACTATATTTATCAGCTAAAATTGATGGTAGTAGTGATTTTAAGTTTTTATACAAAATCTTAATTCCACTTTTGAAAAATAACTTGATTAATATTTTTATTTTTAGTGCTGTGGCTGCTTGGAATGCTTACTTATGGCCTTCTTTGGTGGGAGGTAAAACTTTAACTGTTTTAGTTAGAAAAACTTTTAGTTCGGAAATCAAAGAAACTTTATTGCATCAACAAATGGCGGCAATTACTTTGATTACTATCCCTTTGATTTTGTTATTCGTTGTTTGTAAAAAATATGTTTTAGAAGGAAGATTAAACAGTGGTATTAAAGGGTAAATTAAAAATAATATTTTTTTTTGTCTTTTGTTTTCTATGTTTAAGTTTAATAATTTTATTTCCTGGAACTAGTGCTGATGATTTAAGAAAAAAACATGATGACGATTTAAAACAAACCCTTAGCAAGTATAAAGACGACGGAGGGGAGGAATGGAAAAAATTTAAAGATAAACCAATTACAATTTCTTTTTGGCACAACCTAGAAGGAACTCATTTGAAAGATTTGCAAGATTTTCTTAAGGAGTTTAAAGAAGAATATAAAAATATTACAGTTAAGACAGAGTTTAAAGGTGGTTGGGGACAACTGATTAAAAATATTAATGTTGCTCTTCCTGGCAATACTGAACCGCATTTAATTTTTTCTTATCCTGATTATTTGATTAATTTTTATGAATCAGGTAAATTAGTCCCTCTTAATGGTTTTATTAATCATCAAAATAAAGAAATACAATTGGAAAAATCATCAGACGAACTATCATCAAATTATTTTTATCCCGTTTTTGAAGATGAATCGCAAATTAAATTAGGACAAGAAGACAAAAAATGGTATTCTTTGCCTTTTTTTAAGACCATTGAATTAATGTTTTATAATCAAACTTATTTTAAAAAATTACAAGAAAAAGTCAAAAACAACTCTGACCTTAAGGAAAAAGTTGCTGCTTGTTTTGATCAAAACGAAGAAGGAAAATTAAAAAATGATATTACCTGGGAAGATTTAGAAAATTTATGTTCTGTTATTAAAAGTATGGATAAAAATAAGATTCCTATCGCTTATGAGTCTGAATCAAACCTTTTTATTGTTGCCTCCGAACAAAAAGGCATTCCTTATGCTGTAGATAGAAACTCAGATGCTTCTAATTATGGAGTTAAATTCAATAACTTAGCTTCTCAAAATATGGTAAAAGCTTTTAAAGAAAGGTTTTATGATCAAAAATATTTAACTACTAAACAATTATCTGGTGAAATCTATCCACTTACCCGTTTTATCAATCAAGACTTTTTGATGAATATTAGCTCTTCAAAAGCTTTTGAATACTTAAATAAAGTTGATTTTGAAATCGGTGTTACTTCTTGCCCTTATTGGAAGGATGGTAGCAAAAAAGCCTTGCAACAAGGAGCTAATATCAATTTATTTTATAAACAAGATAAAGATGAAGTACTTGCTTCTTGGTTATTGTTAAAACATTTAACTTCTGATAAAATTAATAAGAAATTATTTGATAAAAAAGGCAGCTTTCCAACTAGACCTAGTTATGTTAAAAATTATTTAGATACTAACAAGAGTAAAATTGCTTCTCTTAAAGAAGACATAAAAAAATCACAAGAAAATTTAAACAAACCTGAAAATGACGCAACTCAAAAAAGAATAATTAATCACAAACTTTTAAAAGAAAAACTTTTATTATTCATTTTAGAAGAAAAACAAAAAGAAAAAAAAGAACAAAAATCTATTTATTTCTTTTCTCCTGTCTTTCAAAAATCTTATATCGCAAGATTAGTAGTTGAAGATTTGTTAATTGATTGTTTCTTGTTACCACCAAATGAAAAGATAGATGCCAAGATTCAAACTTTATTTAATGCTGCTCAAAAAAAAGCTCTTTCTTAAAAAAATCCTAAAAACTAAAGGATATTTATGCAAATTATTTATAACCAAATTAAAGCTTTTGAAACTATTATCATTCACGGACACAGTAAACCGGATGGTGACTGTTATGGGGCTCAATTAGGCTTAAAAGATATCATCCAAGCTACTTTTCCACAAAAAAAAGTTTATGCCGTCGGAGAAAGCAACCCTTATTTATCTTTTGTAGGATCGATGGATCAAATTTCAGACGCTTTATATCAAAACGCTTTAGCGATTGTCGTTGATTCTGGTCAAGAAAGTAAAATTAACGATCCTAGGTTTAAATTAGCTCAAAGTGTGATAAGAATTGACCATCATTTATTGATAGATCATTATGGCGACTATCAGTGGGTTGACCCTAGTTATTCTTCTTGTTCGCAAATGATTTTTGATTTCAAACAACGTTTTGAGATGCAATTAACCACTAAAGGGGCTTTGGCGATGTATGTCGGAATGGTAACTGATACTGGTAATTTTTGTTTTGACAGAGTCAACCAAGATACCTTAAAAGCTGCTTCTGTTTTACTTTCGTTTGATATTAATGTTTCAGAAATTTTTTATCACCTTAATAAAGAAAATTTAACTTTGTTTCACTATAAAGCTTATATTTATCAAAATGCTGTTGCCGATCGCGGTTTTGTTTATTTGGTTGTTTCTCAAGTGATTTTAAAAAAATTTAATTTAAATATCGATGTTGCTGCTAGTTTGGTCAATATTTTAGGACATTTAGAAGATCATCCAGTCTGGGCTTTTTTCATCGAACAAGAAGATAAAACTTTTAGAGTTCGGATTCGTTCGCGCGGTCCGGAAATTAACGCTATTGCTAAACAATTTAAAGGCGGCGGACACCTAAGAGCTTGTGGCGCTACCTTAGATTCCAAAGATCAATTATCGCTTTTTATTAGTAAGATTCAAGCATCTATTAGTGCTTTTGAAATTTCACAAAATAATAAAACTTCTTAATTGAATAAAAGGAAACAAAAAACAACTTTTTTAATTTGTTTTTTAAATTTTTGCTTGTAAACAAAAGATAAGAAAGGCGAAATAGTAAAATATGTTTTTTGATACTATCGCAGCTATTTCAACTCCCTTAGCAACAGGAGGGATTAGTGTAATTAGAATCAGTGGCACTCAAGCTATAGCAGAAGTAAATAAAATTTTCCAAGGCAAAGACTTAATTAAAGTTCCAACTCATACTATTTGTCATGGTTTTATTTTGAACAATGACCAAAGTATTTTAGATGAAGTTTTGGTTTCTGTCTTTAAAGAACCTAATTCTTTTACTGGTGAAAACGTGATTGAAATTAGTACTCATGGTGGTATTTTAATTACTCAAATGGTCTTAGAACGTATTTTAACCCTAGATATAAGATTGGCTCATCCGGGCGAATTTAGTCAAAGAGCTTATCTAAATGGCAAAATTGATTTAGTTCAAGCGGAAGCTATTATGGATTTGATTCATGCCACTAACCAAAACGCAGTTAAAATAGCTAATGTTGGTTTACACAAACAAACTTCTCAATTAGTCAGTTCTTTGCGAGAAAAAATTTTAAATCTGATCGCCCAAATTGAAGTTAATATCGATTATCCCGAATATGATGACGCTGTGGAAATGACACATACCGTTATTGACCCTCAAGTGGCTAGTTTAATTGTTCAATTAGAAGATATTTTGACTCATTCACAAAAAAGTAGATATCTTAAAGAAGGCATTAAAACTTTAATCATTGGGCGTCCAAATGTCGGCAAATCGAGTTTATTAAACGCTTTATTAAATGAATCAAAGGCGATTGTCTCTGATATTGCAGGCACTACAAGAGATTTTGTCGATGCTTATTTTAATTGTCAAGGAATCATTCTTCATTTGATTGATACTGCAGGCATCCATCATACCACTGATCCGATAGAAAAAATAGGAATTACTAGAACTAAAAAATTGCTATCCCAAGCCCAATTAGTTTTGTTGGTTTTAGATCAAAGCGAAGTTTTGCAACCAGAAGACAAGCAATTATTAGAATTAACCAAAAATCACCTTCGCATTATTATTGCCAACAAAGCCGATTTAAAAACTTTTCTTTCTAAAAAAACATTTTTAAGTTTATTTGAAAGTGATATTGTAACGGTTTCTAGTTTAAAAAAAACCGGCTTGTTAGAATTACAAAATTGCATTTTGCAAAAATTCCAATTAGATTTGATTCAACCCAAAGATTTTAATTATTTTTCTAATATTAGACATATCAATCAAATTCAAATAGCCTATCAAGCCTTGCTTGATTTACAAAACGCTTTGAAGATGTTGATGCCGATTGATATTTGTGTTATTGATTTAACTAAGGCTTATCAAGCTTTAGGAGAAATTTTGGGTGACCATCAAGAAAATAATTTAATTAAAGAATTGTTTGCGAAATTTTGTTTAGGAAAGTAATGGCTACCCAAATTTGACTTGTTTTTTAATTTTTCAAATTAAGATATTTTTGCCATATTTGTTAAGTTTTGTATTTTGATTTTTTTCAAAATCAAAGAAAGATAAAAATATGAAATTAATTCAAGAAAAAATTCAAGCTTTTGATACTATTATTATTCACGGCCACATTAAACCAGATGGCGATTCATATGGAGCTCAATTTGGTTTAAAAAATATGCTGACAAATACTTTCCCTCATAAACATATTTATGCCGTCGGAGAAAGTAACCCTAATTTCCCCTTTTTAGGAACCATGGATCAAATAAGTGATGATCTTTATCAAAATGCCTTAGTGATTGTAGTTGATTCGGGTGACACAAAAGTTATCAGTGATCAAAGGTATGCTTTGGGTAAGTTTGTTATCAGGATTGATCATCATATTTTAACCGAAAATTATGGTAATTATGAATGGGTTGATGATTCTTTTGGCTCTTGTTCGGAGATGATTTACCTTTTAAAAGAACAATTAAATTTAAAATTAACTTTTCAAGGGGCTTTAGCTATTTATATTGGAATGGTAACTGATAGTGGTAATTTTAGATTTCATCGTGTAAGTAGTCAAACTTTTAGAATTGCAGCCGAATTAATTAATTATGGAATTGATATTACTTTGGTGGAACAAAATATCAAAAAAGAAAAATTACATGTTTTAAAATATAAAGGGTATGTCTATCAAAATATTGTAGTGGCAAAAAATTTTGTTTATGTTTATGTCTCACAAAAGACTATTGCGCATTTTAACTTAACCTTAGAAGAAGCTTTTTCAGCTGTTCATTTATTATCCCATTTAGAAAATTATCTTTTTTATGTTTTGTTTTTGGAACAACCGAATCACAAAATTAAAGTTCGTCTTTGTTCTAATGGTCCTAATATTTATGATATTGTTAAAAAATACGGTTGCAAAGGGCACCTAAGAGCTTGTAGTTTATTTTTAGCTTCCGAAGTAGATATTAAACCTTTTGTCAAAACTTTAGAAAAAGAAATTGTTCTTTTTTTGCAAAAACCTTAACTTTTTTTTCGTTATTTTTTTATATATAAAACCAAATAACTCCACAATTGAAATTAATCTCAGAAAGGATTATTTATGATTAAAATTAATGTTTTAAACAATCAAATACATTTATTTCCTAAAAAAATAACTCCTTTGTCAATTTGGAAAGAATTTTTAGCTGTTACTTTGAAAAAACCAGTTGCAGCTCTTTTTAATCAAAAACTAATTGAGCTTAATTTTCCTTTAACCCAAGATGGCGAGCTAGAAATTTTAACTGAAGAAAATCGTAAATCACTAGATGTTTTAAATCACAGTACCGCCCATTTGATGGCTCAAGCGATTAAAAGACTTTATCCACAAGCCCTTTTGACAATTGGACCTGCCATTAAAGAAGGTTTTTATTACGATATTGACTTTCAAAAACACGATATTTCTAAAAATGATTTTGCGGCGATCGAAAAAATGATGAAACAAATTTCTTTAGAAAATCATCCTATCATAAGAGAAGAGGTATCCTATCAAAAAGCCAAAGAGATTTTTGCTAATAACCCTTATAAAATAGTTTTGTTAGAAAAACATAAAGAAGAAGTGATTAGCATTTATCGCCAAGGAGAGTTTTTTGACCTTTGTCGTGGTGGTCATCTTTTAAAAACCTCTTTGATGAAGCATTTTAAACTTTTAAAAATATCTGGTTCCTATTTTCAAAGTAACGCTAAAAACCAAACTTTAACACGGATTTATGGCACTTCTTTTTTTCAAAAACAAGCTTTAATTGATCATTTACAGCTTTTAGAAGAAAGAAAACAACGCGATCATAAAAGATTGAATAAAGAATTAGACTTATTTATGTTTTCGAAAGAAGTTGGCTTAGGTTTGCCTTTTTTATTGCCGAAAGGGGCTACTTTGCGTCGTATTGTAGAAAGATATATTGTTGATAAAGAGTTAAGTTATGAATATCATCACGTTTATACTCCAATTATGACGAATACTGAACTTTATCGTATTTCTGGTCATCTAGAACATTATGCTGAAAATATGTTTCCTGTGATGCGATTAGAAAGTGGCGAACAATTAGTTTTAAGACCGATGAATTGCCCCCATCATATGATAATTTACAAAAAAACGCCTCGTAGTTATAAAGAATTACCTTTTCGAATTGCTGAATTAGGGATGATGCATCGCTTTGAAAAATCAGGGGCAGTTTCGGGTTTGCAAAGGGTACGTGAAATGACCCTAAATGATGCTCATATTTTTGTTACCCCTGATCAAATAAAAGTCGAGATGAAAAAAATTATTAATTTAATTATAGAAGTTTATCGTGATTTTGGCATTAAAAACTATGAATTTCGTTTAAGTTATCGCGATTCAAAAGATAAAGAAAAATATTTTCCAGATGATGATATGTGGAAAAATGCAGAACATATTTTAAAAACTACCGTTGAAGAACTTAATTTACCTTTCAAAGAAGCGATTGGTGAAGCGGCTTTTTATGGTCCTAAATTAGATGTCCAAGTGTTAACTGCTTTAGGCAATGAAGAAACTTTATCAACAATCCAATTAGATTTTTTATTACCGCAAAAATTTGATTTAACTTATATCGATACTAACAATAAACATCTTCGTCCGGTTGTGATTCATCGGGCTATTGTTTCGACTATGGAACGATTTTTGGCTCATTTAATCGAAGAAACTAAAGGTATTTTCCCTTTGTGGCTTGCCCCCCTGCAAGTCTTATTGATTCCTGTTTCTTCTGTTTTGCATTTGGAATTTACTCAAAAAATTAAAGAATTTTTGTTATTACATGGTTTGAGGTCTGAAATTAACACCAAAGATACTACTTTAGGTTATAAAATTAGAGAAGCTCAGAAATTAAAAATCCCTTATCAAGTAGTAATTGGAGATAACGAAATAACTAAAAACACCATCACTTTTAGACAATACGGAAAAACTCAACAAATCGAGATGAATCCCAGAGATTTTGTTGCCTTTTTAAATGAACAAATTAATCAAAAAAAATAATTTGTTACGTTTTTTAAAACTGAAGACCAAAATTAAAACCCCACCGGACCAAAAAACGAAACCACCTAAAAACAAAAAATAAATCCACAAAAAAACAAGCTAAATTGTTTATTAAATTAAAATAAACAGTTTAGCTTTTTTTGTTTTCTAAACTGTGGAAAGGAGAAAAAAATAATGAAAAATCAAATTGAAGAATTAGAAAAAAATTTGCAAATCCTTACAGCCAAGGAGCGCGAAAACATAAATTATTCGAAAAAATTCGCATGTTGGGCGGAAGAATATAAATTCGAGGCACAAAAAGTCAAAATCAAGGCAAAAACAATAAAAACTAAAATAGAAGCATTAAAAAACCAATTAAACCAAGAATAAATAAAAATATCCAAAAAAGGGGAAACAAACAATGAAAACAAATATTGAAAATGAAATTAAAGAATTAAAAAAAGAATTTCAATTATCCAACAAAGAGATACGCGAAAGCATAACTAAAGCGAAATCATGTATGTATTGGGCGCAAGAATACACAGCTAGGGCAGAAGAAGAAGACTTAACCAACATAAAAGAAGCAGAAGAAAACGCAACTTGGGGACAAGCGCATTTAAAAGTGGCAAGAATGTTAGTAAATAAGACGCAAGAATTAAAAGCAAAAATAGAAAAACTAAAAAATGAATTAAACCAAATTCATTGTCAAAAAATAATTGAAAAATTAGAAATTAAAAATATTTCACAAGTTTATGACTGGGTTAGAAAGTATAATAGCGACCCTGAAGGAGAATTAGACAACTTAAAACCTAAAAAAAAGGCCATATCACAAGAAGATGAGGACTTATTACAAGCTTTAACGAAAGAAACGACAAAACTATTCAAAAACCGCCTTGAAAAACGCGATTTTTACTTAAAAATCATTCAAAAATACTCTCAATCTTTGTCTCTTAATCAAATATTAAAAAAACTACAAATACATAAAAGCACTTATTATCGGTGGCTTTTGCAAAATAAAAAATTCGCCACTAATCAACCCTTAGAAAAAGCCATTTATAAAATGTGTTATCAATACGCTTTTGTGGCAAACCATATCCCTATTATGAGATTAGGATACCGTCGTATTTGGTTTAAAATGAAAAAAGCAGGCTTTAAAGTATCACGCTTAACAGTTTTAAAAATTATGAATAAATTAAACTTGTTATCACGGATGCAAAAAACCAAGTCAAAACATTTTCAAGTCAAAGCCGAACAAAGAAAAATCACATTTCAAAATAAATTAAATAATAATTTTTACGCCTCAAAACCTTTACAAAAGATTTGTACTGACATTACTTATATTATTATGCCAAACGGCGCTAAGGTTTATTTATCAGCTATTTTAGATTTACATACAAGAGAAATAATTAGCTTTAATTTATCTCAAAAACAAGACATTAATTTTGTTATGCAAACATTATCAAAAATACCTTTTTCTAATGGTTGTATTCATCACAGCGATCAGGGCACCGTTTACACCTCCAAAGAATACATGACAGCGGTTAAAGATAAAGGCATGATTGCTAGTTTTTCCAAAAAAGGCACACCATCAAATAACGCATGTATAGAGGCCTTTTGGTCTAATTTTAAACGCGAGACTATTAATTTAATTAGGAAAAAAGATTTAAGTTTTGACAAAGTGAAAGAAATTATTACTTCATATATTCATTTTTATAACTATGAACGTGAAATGCAAGTGTTAGATGGGATGGCGCCCCTCGAATATAAAAATTATTATCAAAAAAACCCTGATTTAAAACCATTTATTATTAAACCCCAACGAAAAAAAATGAGACGTTATTACCAATAAACCTATAATTATTAACCCTTCAACCTAGAAGGGCATTTTGTGCTGGTTTTTTTTATAATGATAAAAAATATATATAATTTAACAAAATAAGCAAAACATTTGACAAATAAAAAAAATTAAGTTATATATTATATAATCTGATTTTGATTCTGGTATTACTATATATTATATATTAAACATCAGAATCAGAATCAGAATCTTTATATAATATTATTATTAAAAAATTAATATAAAATAATATATTATAAAATATCTGATTTTGATTCTGGTATTGTTTTTTTCTTTTTTTAAAAAAAATCATTTTTTGTTGTTTTTTTTGTTGCTTTGTATTTTTTTTATGTTAAAATATAGGTAGTTTAATAAACACATATTTGGCTCATAAATTTGTTTCCAAGTGGTAGTGTTTTGACGTACCGGTACCAACACTATTTTAGGGTTTTTGTATGAATGAAATGTGTATTCATTGTTGAAAGCCAAAAACTGTTTTCACATATAGAAAAATTAATTAAAAAAATAATTTAGTTAAGTTGTTGCTTTGTTGATGTTTTTGGTATAAATATATTATAATAAATATATTGATGTGTTTAGATAAAAATATTAGTTAGTTTAAAATTATATTGATTTTTAACTTCCAAGATATGAAAAAATAAGGAAGTTTTGTTAAATTAAAGAATGCCAAAAATAATTAGAAAAGAGAATATTATTGTATATTTTTTTCTCTTTTTATCTGTGTTTTGTTGTTTACTTTGTACTATTCAATGTTTAGAATTTATCTATAAGAATAAAACAATAAAAAAACCTGTAACACCGTCGTTAGAAGAGACACAAACTAAATTTGTTCTTACCCAAAAATTAGCATATTTAGGATTAAATCAATTTATTGATGGGTTATATAAGAATCAATTTAAAGAAAAATATGTTAATATTTTTCGAGGTGATGGAGTTTTATTTGAAGATAAAGTTTTAAATGGCACTTTAGGTACTGCAAGCACCCCTTTAATACAAGGAACTCTTGATTTTTTAGCTCAATTATTAAAACAAAAACTCAATTTAATAGTAAATGATATACATTATTTATCTTCTTTTAATTCGTATAATCAAGTTATTGATTTAAAAATGCGTAATAATGGCGGTAATCATTTTTATATCCACAAACCCCAAGATACGCAAGGTGATGGTTATTGTTTTTTTCATGCCATTATTTTTTTATTAAAAGAAAAAGTCTTATTATTAGAACAAATCATTAATAACTTCTTTGCAAAATTTGATTTAATAACAACTAATCAAAAGATTATTAATGAGATTAAAAAAATAAAAGCAAATTAGAGAAAAAAATCAAAATAAATAGAAATTTTTGATTTGTAATTATTTAAATCAATTTCATCTACAATTACATTTTGTTTTAAGAGACACCTTTTGGGGGTCTTTTTTTATTGGGATTCCTTGTTCATGGTTTTTATAGCATTTTTTTAACTTAACTTTTTAGTAGTTTTTGTTTATTTTAAACTAATTAAAATAGATATTTTACCAATATTAAAAAGTCATCAGATAGATGATAAATATTTGCTTGATAATTATAGCAAGTAAATCACTAATAATTTTTAAGATTCCTTTTTTTTAAAAACATAAATTAACTTTTTTTGAGTATTAAAATATCTTTTTTGATAAAAAAGCATTATAATATTTATTGGTTGTTAAATTAATCATTTTTAAATCAAATTTTATTTTTTTGGTTCATCGTTTTTTATTTTTTAACTATTTTAAAAATATTAATCCAAAAAGGAGTATTTATGCCATATATTGAAAGTATTATTGCCCGTGAAGTTTTAGATTCAAGAGGAAATCCCACTGTTGAAGTTGAAGTAGTAACTAAATCCCAAGCTAAAGGGAGATCTATTGTCCCTTCGGGAGCATCTACTGGCGAACACGAAGCTGTCGAATTAAGAGATGGCGATCAACGAAGATTTTTAGGCAAAGGTGTTCAAAAAGCTGTTGCTAACATCAAGGACATTATTTTTCCTAAATTAGAAGGTCTGAGTGTTTTAGAACAAATTTTAATTGATCGTTCTTTGGTTAAATTAGATGGAACTCCTAATAAATCTAAATTAGGAGCAAATGCAATTTTAGGCGTTTCTTTGACGGTTGCAAGAGCTGCGGCTGATTTTTTAGGTTTGGAATTTTATCAGTATATAGGAGGCATTCAACCTAAGCAAATGCCGGTGCCAATGATGAATATTATTAATGGTGGCGCTCACGCTTCTAATAGTATTGATTTTCAAGAATTTATGATTTTGCCAATCGGGGCTCCTAGTTTTAGAGAAGCTTTGCGTTATGGCGTAGAAGTTTTTCATCATTTAGCTAAAATTTTAAAATCTAAGGGATTACCTACTACAGTTGGTGATGAAGGGGGATATGCTCCTGATTTAGGTTCGAACGAAGAAGCTTTACAAATTATTTTAGAAGCGATTAAAAGTGCAGGTTTTGTTCCTGGTAAAGATATTTTTTTAGGCATGGATGTTGCCGCTTCAGAATTTTATGATAAAGAAACTAAAAAATACGTTTTAGCTTCTGAAAACAATAAATCTTTTAGTAGCGAAGAGCTAGTTGCTTATTATGAGTCTTTAGTTGATAAATATCCAATTCTTTCAATCGAAGATGGATTGGATGAAAATGATTGGGATGGTTGGAGAGTTTTAACTCAAAAATTAGGACACAAAATTCAATTAGTTGGTGATGATTTATTTGTCACTAATACTCAAAAATTAACTCAAGGAATTGAAAATAATATCGCTAATTCTATTTTAATCAAATTAAATCAAATCGGCACTTTAACAGAAACTTTAGAAACAATTGAACTAGCGAAAAAAGCTTCTTATACAGCCGTAATTTCGCATCGCAGCGGTGAAACTGAAGATACGACGATTGCTGATTTAGCAGTTGCAACTAATGCTGGTCAAATTAAAACCGGCTCTTGTTCTCGTACGGATCGCGTAGCGAAATATAATCAATTATTAAGAATCGAAGATCAAATAATAAACACTCCTTATTTAGGTCTGAAAGCTTTTTATAATTTAAAAAAATAAAAAATCTTAGTTTGGGGTTTAAAAATCTTATAAATAAATAATTCGTTTTAACATTATACAAACAAAGGAGTTATCAAAAATGAACAAATTTGTAAGTCTCATTATTTTAGATGGTCTCGGTTTGTCAGAACAAAAAGAAAATAACGCTTTTTATTTAGCCAAAACTCCTTATTTAGATAGTCTTTTTTGTCGTTTCCCTCATACCACTTTAATTGCTTCTGGTGAGGAAGTGGGTTTACCTACAGGACAGATGGGCAACAGCGAAGTCGGTCATCTTAACTTAGGGGCTGGTAGGGTTGTGTATCAATCATTAACTCAAATTAATAAAGCAATCCGCGAGCAAACTTTTTGTCAAAATAACGCTTTTTTAAAAGCTATCGAACATGCCAAAAAGAATAACAGCAAAATACACCTTTTAGGACTTATTTCTGATGGCGGGATTCACTCACATTTGAGTCATTTTAAAGCTTTGTTTGATTTATTAAAAAAACATAGTTTAGAAAAACAAACATATTTGCATGCAATTACTGATGGAAGAGATACTTCCCCTAATTCAGGAGTGGCTTTTTTGCAAGAATTATTGGATTATGGTTTACAAATAGCCACTGTTTCAGGTAGATATTACGCCTTAGATCGTGATAATAACTGGGATCGTATTAATTTAGTTTATAATATTCTCACTACTAAAAAACCCCCTTTTTTCAATGATCCTGTCAAACAAATAAAAGCTTGTTATCAACAAGGTATCACAGATGAATTTATTAATCCTTTTGTTGTTTTACCTGAGGGTTTAATGGATGATAACGATTCAGTTATTTTTGTCAATTTTCGCCCTGATAGAGCGATGCGCTTAGCAACAGCTTTATCAAATCCGATAGAAACTAATTATTTTAGTTCCGAAGGTAAAACTAATTTTGCAGGTCAAAAAATATTAAAAAATCTGTTATTAGTTACTATGACTTCATATGGTAAACAAGTTAAAAGTTTAGTCGCTTTCGAAAAAGAAGTTTTAAAAAATATTTATGGCGAAGTTATTGCTAACAAAGGGCTACATCAAATCAGAATTGCTGAAACAGAAAAATATCCTCATGTCACTTTCTTTTTTGATGGTGGCAAAGAGTTGAAATTATTAAATGCCAATCGCATTTTAATTTCTTCACCTCGTGTTAAAACTTATGATCTTAAACCAGAAATGAGTGCCTTTGAAATCACCGATGTAGCCAAAAAGGCAGTTTTATCTAATAAATATCAAACTATGATTCTTAATTTTGCCAACCCCGATATGGTAGGACACACTGGCAGCCTTGAGGCAACTATTAAAGCAGTTGAAACGATAGATACTTGTCTACAAGATTTGATTGAAACTATTTTATCTGTGGGCGGAAAAGCTTGTATTTTAGCAGATCATGGTAACGCTGAACAAATGACAGATGAAGCAGGCAACCCTCATACGGCTCACACCACTAATTTAGTTCCTTTAATTGTGACAGATCAAAATATTACTTTAAAAAAGGGAGCTTTATGTGATGTTGCTCCTACTTTATTAGATTTATTAGGAATTGCACAACCGAAAGAAATGACAGGAAAAAGTTTGCTTCACAAAAAATTAAATTCAAAAAACTTCAAATAAAAATATTATAAACGATAAATAAAATCAAATTAAAAATCAGTGAGGATTTTAAAAAATGAATAAGACCAAAATAGTATGTACTTTAGGACCTGCTTGTCAAGGTAAAGAAGCCTTGAAACAATTAATCAAAAATGGTCTTAACGTAGCTCGTTTTAATTTTTCTCATGCTACTTATGAAAACAGTGAAAAAATTTTACGCGAAATTAAAGAAATTAATCAAGAATTAAATACTTATGTAGCAACTATGTTAGACACTAAAGGACCTGAAATCAGAACTCATAATTTTGTAAAACCAGTACAAATTGAAAAAAACTCTGAAGTAAGAATTGCTTTTACTGAAGTTTTAGGGACTGAAAAAAAGTTTTCTATTAGTTATAAAGAGCTTTATAACGATATTAAAGTAAATGATTTAATCTTTATTGATGATGGTTATTTGACTTTAGAAGTAATTCAAAAAGATGAACAAAACCGTGAATTAATTACCAAAGCTCATAACACTCATATAGTTAAATCACGCCGAGGTGTTAATGTTCCTAATATCAAACTAAAAATACCTTATATTTCTCCAAAAGATGCTTCAGATATTGTTTTTGCTTGTCAAAAAGGATATAATTTTTTAGCTCTTTCTTTTGTAAGAAATGCTTCTGATGTTTTAGAAGTAAGAAAAATTTTAAAAGAACAGCAAAATGAAAAAATTAAAATTATTTCTAAAATTGAAAATCAAGAAGGAATTGATAATTTAGAAGAAATTATAAAAGTTTCTGATGGTATAATGATTGCTCGTGGTGATTTAGGAATTGAAGTTGCAGGCGAATTAGTTCCTTTATATCAAACTCAAATGATTCAAGATTGTTTGTATGCTGGCAAACCAGTAATTGTAGCTACTCAAATGTTAGAATCCATGCAAAGAAATCCTCGCCCAACTAAGGCTGAAATTAGTGATGTTTGGAACGCTGTTTTAGAAGGAGCGACTTCTACTATGTTATCAGGTGAATCAGCTTCCGGACTTTATCCTGCTCAAGCGGTTGCTTTTATGGCTAAAATTAATCACCAATCAGAACAGTATCTAGATTATGAAATGATAGCTAGTTTTTACAACCCAAAAACTAGGTCTGAATTTTTAGCTTTCAGTGTTATACAGTTAGCTTTAAAAGAACAAATTCATGCTGTTGTAGTTGATGATGTAAGTTATGCTTTTGCTTTTGCTAAAATGCATTCTAAAGTGCCTGTTTTTGTGCAAGTCAAAGATATCAGTCAAGCAACCTCTTTAGCTCTTAATTTTGCTAATTTTCCTTTTTTAACTCAAGAAGAATTAACTATTAAATTAGCCCTTTTAAAAGAGGACATCCAAAAAGATTTAGTGATTGCCTCAATTCAAAAAAACACCTTATTTTTTATTTAATTTCTTTATATATAAATAAAACAGTAGATTCATTAACTAAATCTACTGTTTATTTTTTTAATTTTTGTAATAAAGAATTCTTTTTTCGCCTGTCTGTTTGTCATATAATTCAATTTTTTGAATACGTTTGATTTTGCGAGTTTTCCAAAACAAACCTCTATATTTATATTTATAATAGGGGGCTCTTAATTCTAGATCATAGTTGTGTAAAGAAAGTGGTGCTTTAATTTGGCATTTTACAGGAAAAGTTGCCACAGTTTCATTGTTATCTATTCTTTTTAAAACAATATTTTGGATATTTAAATAAGCGGGGGCATCATAACCTGAACCTTTTTCGTAAATAAGATCAGTATAAAAGTTATTTTGCCAAAAATTTTGTTCTGGAGAAGGGCTTTCATCTTGCCAAAAAATATACATATTTTTAGCCCCATTACCTAAATTTTTTAACGCTTCAAAGGAATAACAACGATCAGTATTTTTTCTTAAACCTTGATCAAAATAAACTAATAAAAGTTTTTCTGGCGTCAAACCTTTTAAACGCGAATTAAAATTAACATAATTATATTGACCAATTTGATCGTTGTATAGCCCATAAACTAAATTTTTGACAAAACGCTTTTCTCTAAATTGAGTGTTTAACCATTCTAGTGCTTTTTTTTCGTTGCTTTCTTTGCCGAGATAGATATTATAAATATTCATGTCTTGTATTTGTTCTTCGAGTTGAGGTGGAAAATGCTGACAGATATTTAAAATTTTGGTTTTCTTGCTATTGTGAGATATTTTTAATAAATTAATTTTATTGGGTGAATTAAGGGTTTGTTTTTTCAAAGGTTTGAAAAAGTGTGTTTTTTTGATATTGTGTAAATTATTTTTATTATTGTTTTGTTTTGTTATCCATCGTTTTTTGTTTGTTTTATTTTTTGGGTTTTTTTGATTTTGGGATATTAAAAGTGAGTTTGTAGTTGGGTCGGAAGTGTAATTTGGCAAAGATAAAGATTTGCTGTTATACTGATATTTTGTCTGGATCCAAATAAAGATCAAAAATACAATTATTAAAAGAATAAAAAACCATACCTTCAACTGGGTTATTTTTTTTTGCAAAGATGGCGAATACACTAATTTTGTTTTGTTCATCCTTTCTTGGTTTTTGTAGTCAATTATTGTTATTATTTAACAACAAAATGAAAAAAAGAGATTTTGCAATCTCTTTTAAGCGTTAATAAAGGTTTCCAAATTATCTCTTTTTTTGCCAGGAAATAACAATACGCCTATAAAAATTAGTAACACTGTCACAATACCTATAATAAGTGCATAAAGCCAATATTTATTATTTTGTGAATTAATGTTATTATTCGTAGTTTTTTGAGTTAATGTTGACCTTTCTTCTGTTGATGGTGTTTTAATATCATTTTCATCTTGTATAAGTATAGTATTTGAATTTTGATGAATAATGTTTTCTTGAGTTGTGTTTTCTTGAGTTGTGTTTTCTTGAGTTGTGTTTTCTTGAGTTGTGTTTTCTTGAGTTGTGTTTGAAGTTGGTGAAAAGTCAATTTCTATTTTTTGTTTGACTGCTTGTAAAACAGACTCTTTAGTGGCATTATTTTTTTGTTTAAATTCTGCATCTAATATATTATTTAATGCATCATTAAAATTTTTTTCTTCTTTTGGGTTTTTAAAGTTATAATTTTTTTTAATTTCTTTTATAATATCTGATTTATTTATTTTTTTAATTTGAAAATTAAATCGAATTTTTCCTTTGTATTTCAAAGATGTTTTTTTGGCTTGAAGCATTAATTTGCCTGATTCAAGGTCTTTTTCTATACATTCAACTTCATTTATATCTAAGTCAGGATTTAAATTTAGAATAACTTTTTTTAATTCTTCTATTTCAGGTGTTTTGGCATCAATTTTATTTAATTCAAATTCACCTAAATTTTTATTTTTAATGAATTCATTTAAATCTGTTTTAATACGAAAATAAAGCTCTATTTGACCGTTAATTAAACTAGAACTTTCTTTGGCTATAACAATAGCTTTGCCTTGGTATTCGTTAGCTGGATCGTCTAAATCTTGCACTGTGATATCCCAATGTTGCTTCATATTGGTTTTGTTTAAATTGCTATTTAGTTCTTTAATTTTTGTAGATATTTCTTTGATAGTTGGTTTGTTGTCAAAAGCTCCTAAATCTATGTTAATGGTACTTATATCAAATGTTTTGTCTTCGTTAATGGCTGTAACAAAATTACAATTGATGACAAGCAATGTAAAAAATAATAAAACACTCAAAAAGTATTGCCAACCTTGATGTTTTTTTAGATAATGATTATTCAATGATTTCCTTACTATAACTTTCTAATATCTTAGCCCATTGAAAGCCCAAGATCTTTTTAAGAATTTTAAACGAATTTATTTTATTGTATTTGTTAGTGCTTGCAACTCTTTTAAAATCCATTAATATTATATCTTAACAAAAATAAAAAAGAAATACTTTTTTTATATTTGTTGTTTTTTTTGATTGTTTAATAAAAAGTTAGCAAAACATTTTGACAATCTGGTGGTTAGTTGTATAATATAAATGTAATTATATATTAGACTTATCAAAAATATATTAGATATGAGATAAATTGCAATAAAATAAGTTACATAATTAAGTTTTTAAAAACAAGTAATTAATATTAATATCAGAATTTATTATGTATTTTGCATCCAAATTAAAGAAAAAAGAGGTTGTAATAATAATTTGATTGATTTTAGACAAGAAGTTTTGCAAAGAAAAGATGCTTTGATTACCTCTTTGCAAAATTTATTAAAAATTAATAGTGAGTTAACTAGTTTTAGTCCTGATAGAGTAGGTGCTCCTTTTGGTAAAGGAAATCAAAAAGCTTTAGAATACATGCTTGATTTAGGTAAGCAAAGTAATTTTGAAGTTGTCGATGTTGATGGCTATGCCGGTCATATTGAGTATGGTAGTCAAAAAGAGTGGGTTTGTATGATTGGACATTTAGACGTTGTGCCTGCTGGTTCTAATTGGACTTATCCTCCTTATGAAGCAAGAATTGTTGATGGTAAAATTTTTGCCAGAGGCGCAGAAGATGACAAAGGACCTACGATTGCAGTTTTTTGGGCTTTAAAAATTTTAAAAGAATTGAATTTGCCCTTACAAAAAAGAATTAAATTAATTTTAGGTTTAGATGAAGAAACAGGTTGGCGTTGTATGGAGTATTATTTTCAAAAATTTCCTGAAATTCCTTCTTGTGGCTTTATCCCTGACAGCCATTTCCCGGTGGTTTATGCAGAAAAAGGGATCTGTGTGTTTCTTTTTGAACGCACTTTGGAGGATTGGCGCATAATTAGTATCAAAAGTGGGTCTGCTTCT
This sequence comes from Candidatus Phytoplasma solani, assembly GCF_041729705.1. NCBI lineage: Bacteria > Bacillati > Mycoplasmatota > Mollicutes > Acholeplasmatales > Acholeplasmataceae > Candidatus Phytoplasma > Candidatus Phytoplasma solani. The sequence continues at coordinate 727,706 of NZ_CP103788.1, read as the reverse complement.
AACGTTGTCCCTGATTTTGCTTCTGCTATTATCATTTTTGATCCTACTTTTTTAATTTTATTTAATGATTTTATCGCTAAAAACAATATTCAAGCTACTTTGACGACTAGTAATAATCAAATAAAAATAGATGTCTTTGGAAAATTAGCTCATGGCTCAACTCCCTGGCAAGGTAAGAATGCACTTTATCTTTTGATCAAAATTTTAAAAGCTTTAGGAATTGATAATGATTTAATCAACTTATTTGATCAATATTTGGTTGATGATTTAGAAGGCAAACAAATAGGTATTTATCATAATGATCATAAAACCGGTAAACTGGTTTGTTTTTCAGGCGTTTTAGAATATATTAATAACAAAGTTAGCTTTTCGCTTAATTTAAGATATCCAAAAGGTATGACTTATCAAACTATTGAAACTAAATTAACTCAATTAGCACAAAAATATCATTTTACTTTAAAAGCTGATTTTCACCGACCACTTTTATATGTTGATCCACAAAGTAATTTCATTCAAACGTTAATGCAAGTTTATCAAAAGCATACTGATGATTTGACATCAAAACCTTTATGCGTGGGCGGTGGAACTTTTGCTAGGTGTGCTCCTAATTTAGTAGCTTTTGGACCGCATTTTAAAGGTGAACCCTCTTTGGCTCATCAAAAAGATGAATTTATGTCCATTAAAAATTTATTGCAATTAACAACTATATATGCTGAAGCTTTATATCTTTTAGCTAAATAAAAAAAAATTAAAAAATAAAGCTAAGGGAACAAATATTTCATTACAAATACTTATTTATATTTATGTTGCTTTATTTTGAAAAATGATTTTAGCAATATCATATATTGGCAAAAGACTCGTTTATTAATTAAACATTAAAACTTTTAAACTCGGGTAGAATTTATACATATATGGTTATCCTGAAATTTTAGCCAAGAATTGCAGCTCTTTTTCCGCTTAAAAAATAAAGAATTTAGCGTAGCATTATACAAATAAAAATGTTTTTCTTTTAATTTTTGAAAACGTTCTTATGAATCTATTTTAGTATTTTAAAACATCGATAAATCAAAAATTCAAATTGATCAAATTAAGGATTTTTACACTAAAAGTTATTTTAAATGCTCTGGCAAAATCAGAAAATCAACTCTTAGATTTTTTGGCCAAAAAAAGAAACTGTTTATCATGTTTATCCAAAAGGAGCTTTACTACTTGATATTATTCAATTATTTGTTTTATCTGGTGGCGCTGGATTAAAAAAAGATTTTTTCATGTAAATATTTGTAATAATTAAATTTTTTTCTAAAGAATCAAAAAAACATTTTCAACATAATGTTATTATTTATCCAACTCAAAAACCAAAAGCAGTTACAAAGAAATTAATAGAATCAATTGTTCACAAAGAAACAATTGGTAATGTTTTTATTTTTTTGTTGGTTCAAAGTTGGAATGTTTATTTACCAAAAGAGCAAAATTTAATTATCTAAGTGTTGAAATTAACCCTGATTATGTTGCATTAGCTAAGAAAATTTTTAGGTAATAAGTAAAATTTATAAATTAAACTTCATTATGTTAGGCAATTTGCAAAAATATTTAACAAAATTTCACGAACTTTTTTGAAGGAAGATGCTCTGCTTGGTATTTAGAAAAACTAATTTGTTAAAAGCATAAAAAAGACCTCAATAACACCAATATTCTATCTTAGAAGGACAATAACCATAACAAGGAATATGATATTAATTAATAAAGAGATAAAAATTTAAAAAATAATTATTTAGTGATTTCTGGTTATCGTTTGGGAAGATTTAAAGGGGATGAAAAAAATAATTTATTTTCTTAATGAAGATAATATTTTTATTATTTTAATTCTTTATCGTTGTGAAAATAATGAGTTTAGTAAACAACATTTTTGTAATAATATTTTATTAAGCATCAACAAACAATGTAAAATTTAAAAATGACAAAAATCAAAATACTAAAGAATTAATTAATTCTTGAGGAGTTAAATTTTTTTTATGTCTTATTATAAGTTGGCAAATGTGGCGGACTACATATCTTTATCTTTAATCAAAGATAAATATATAATAAGAATTTAATATTTTTTTTTAAACAAATGAAGTTTTTTATTAAATCTTAAAAAGTTTAAAAAAATATCAACCAAAAAAAATAATTTTTTAATAATTGAAAATAAAACAAAAGGGCAATAAAAATATCATTTTAATTTATAAAATTAACTTCAAAAAAATTGTTTTTATATGTTATTTTTCCGAACCTTAATTTAAATTAATTAAAAAAACATTATTTGATGTTTTGTTATTTTGATTCTCTTATTAGTTTTTTAGGTGGTATGTTTTGGATTAATTTAATTGCTTGTCTTGCAACTGATTATAAAGAAACTTTTTTTTAATTCACGAAAAATATTAATTAATAATTTAATATAATTAACAACTATTTATATAAAACTTTTTTATTTTTCAAAAAAAATAATTTATTAAGGAAAATAAATTACATTATGAAAACTTATTTAGATTTATGTCGTTTTATTTTAACAAATGGGGTTTCAAAAGAAGATCGAACAAAAACAGGTACCAAAAGCATTTTCGGTTATCAAATGCGTTTTAACCTTCAAGATGGTTTCCCTTTGTTGACTACTAAAAAAATGAATCTCCAAGCTATCATCCATGAACTTCTATGGTTTTTAAAAGGAGACACTAATATTTATTATTTAGTGCAAAATAATATCAAGATTTGGAACGATTGGCCTTATCAAAAATATCAAAATTCATCTGCCTTCCAAAATGAAACTATGGAAGAATTTGTTCAAAAGATTAAAAATGATCCTTCTTTTGCTGCCTTGCATGGTGATTTAGGACCTGTTTATGGCAAACAATGGCGTGATTTTAATGGGGTTGACCAAATTAATGTTTTAATTTCGGAAATAAAAACTAATCCTTATTCTAGACGTTTAATTCTTAATTCTTGGAACCCTCCACTGATAAATCAAATGGCATTACCACCTTGTCATGTCTTAATGCAATTTTATGTCTCGCAAGGAAGACTTTCTTTACAGCTTTATCAAAGAAGTGGTGATGTATTTTTAGGTATCCCCTTTAATATCGCTTCTTATGCTTTGTTGCTAATGATAGTAGCGCAAGTAACTAACTTAGAACCTTACGAATTCATTCACATCTTAGGAGACGCTCATATTTATAATAATCACTTCAAGCAAATAGATACTCAAATTAAGAGAACACCAAAAAAACTACCTCAAATGTTGTTAAATCCTGATATTAAAGATATTTTTGATTTTAAATTTAGTGATTTTACTTTACAAAATTATGTTTGTGATGGTGTTTTAAAAGGTGATATTGCGGTATGATTAGTTTAATTACAGCTTTTGATAGCAATTATTTAATAGGGTTTGATAACAAGTTACCTTGGCATTATCCCGATGATTTACAATATTTTAAAAAAATGACCTTTAATCAAGAAGTTTTAATGGGTTATCAGACATATCTTTCTTTAAAAAGTTATTTCAAAGATAAACCTTTTTATTTTAAAAAAACTTATGTTGCTAGTTTGCAAAAAGATTTACAATTGCCTAATTGTGAAGTTGTTTTTAATTTAGCAAATTTTTTAAAGACTTGCGCTACTAACCCAAATATTAATATTTTTATTATCGGCGGCAGACAAATTTATAGACAAGCTTTACCTTATACTAAATTTTTATATATTACTCATATTTTAAATAGATATCAAGGTAATGTTTATTTTCCTAAAATTGATTGGCAATCATTTCAATTGATGCAAAAAACCATTCAACCACAATTAATTTTTACTCTTTATCAAAGAAAAAACGAGTTTTGATTATGTTCACTTTTATTTTTATAGCTACTTTTTTATTATCAACTTTTATGCTTTGTCACATTATGTCATTTTGGTTCTTCCCGATTGCTTTATTTTTTGCTTTATTTTTAACTTTTATAACACTTTTTTTAGTTTTATTGTTATGCCTTGCAATCATGTCTTTTTTACCTTCTAATCACAAGTTTAAAGGTTTTGTTGCTCAAAGTTTAGCTCTTTTGGTGAAACGTTTTTTAAGAATAAAAATCACAGTTACAAATCCTCATCTCTTGCTGTTATCAAAAAATATCGTTATTTATGCTAATCATAAATCATATACAGACCCTTTTATAATTGCAAGTGTGATTCCAAGAACTATCGCTTTTTCTCCCAAGGATAAGTTTCGTTCTTTTTGTGGCAGTCATTTTTTTTTGCAATTAGCTTTTTATGCTTTTGATTATATGGTTATATCAAGAGATAATATACGTAAAACAGCTTTAAGTTTAATAAAGGCAATTCCAAAAGTAAAAGCAGGTTTAGCGATGGTTGTTTTTCCTGAAGGTGGTATTAAAGATCGAAATGATGAAGCAACGGTACCACTTTTAGAGGGGTCTTTTAAAATTGCTTTTAAAACGCAAGCCGATATTATCCCTTTAACGATCAAAGGGGCAAGTCGAATTAAAAATTATTATTGGTGGCAAAAAAAAACAGTTGAAGTTATCATTCATCAACCCTTAAAATATAAAAATTATCACAATCAAACTATGTCACAAATAGCTTTAACGGTGCAAAAACAAATTAATTCAAGCTTTGCATAAACTTATTTTAAACATTAACAATATTACTTTAATGTTATAATAAAAAAAGAGATAATAATTTATTTTTCTAAAAAATAATATTATTTCAAATAAGAAAAGGAAGGATTTAAAATGATTGTTTTTCAGATAACTACTTATTTTAATCCATATTTAAATGATTTATGTTTTTTTGAAGAAAAAAACAGTACTACTAAGAAGTTGGTATCTGCTTTAGAACCGAGTCAAAATCAATCCGGTCCTAAAGATTTGTTTTGTCTTTCTTGGAGCATTTGTTTATACAAAACTTCCAAAAAGATTTTAGAAGAACAAGGACATCAAGATAAAGATTTAAAAGTTAAAGTTACTTTAGAAATGGCAAAAGATGATAAAGGTTTTTATTTTAAACCGACTGCTATTTTAGGCATCGAAAATATGTCATTACAGCAAGTTCAAATAATTTTGCTAGCAGCCGATCAAAGATGTCCGATTTCGCGTTTAATTAGTGCTAATGATAATGTAAAAACTCAAGTTGCTAATTATGATGAATTGATAACCCAATAAAAATTAATATATATAAAAAACACACCTTCAAAGAAGGTGTGTTTTTGTTAATCGAAATATATAATTTATGATAAATAATTTTGTTTTAATTGATCGTTTGTTTTAATAATTTTTATTACCAAAGGATTCAATATATAACTATTATATTTTTGTTCAAAAATAATTTCTTTTGTAAAAATAATATTTAAATTTAATAAATCCTTAGTAATTTTGGCTTCTTTTGTTAAAAAGAAAGATTTGTCTTTGTCTTTGATAAAACTTTTTAAAATTTCTTTTTCTAAATCTCCACAAGTTATTAAATAATTTTGAATTTTGGTTTGATTTTTTTTTTGATAAAAAAACTCCATTATAAAATAAATAAAAACAGCAGTTAAAACAATAATTAAAATTAATTGTAAATAATTCATTTTTTATTTAATTTGTTTCATACTATTAACAATTTGACGAATTTGTTTTTCAGAAGGTGTACGACCCATTTGACGAAACATTTCTTTAATTTGTCTTTCATTAATAGGAGGGTTTTTTTGTAAATAATTTTTGAACCAACGAAACATAAAAAAAGCTCCTAAAGCACCCCCTATTAAAATTCCTAAAATGAAAAATACTAATTGTAACCAAATCGAATCCATTTTTCTTTACTCCTTTTTTTATTTTTAATTTTTTCGATAAAATTGTAATTTTTTATTACCATATTTTTTTTCTTTGAATAAAACAAATTCTTTAATTTGAGAAGGTAAATGAACTTTATGATGTAATTCACAAATAACTATACTTTCTAAATGAGTTATTGCTCCTAAATTTTCAAAAGCAGGTAAATATAAGTTTTTAAAATAAGGAGGGTCTAAAATAACGAAATCAAAATTGAAATTAAGTTTTTGAAATTTTTTTAAAGCTAATAAATAATGAGAATAATAAATAACAATTTTGTCTAAATTAAGTTTTAATTTTTTTTGATTTTCTTTTAATGTTTGAAAAGCTTTAAAAGAAAAATCAACAAAAAAAACTTGTTTGGCATTTCTACTTAAAGCCTCAAAACCATAAGAACCATTGCCAGAAAACAAATCTAAAATTTTTTTGTTTTCAATTGAATTACCTAAAATGTTAAAAAGAGCTTCCTTAACCAAAGAACTAGTGGCTTTTGTTTTTAAAGATGGCACTAATTTAATTTTATGACCTTTATATTTTCCACCAATAATATTAGTTGTTTTTGTCATAATATCTTTTTTTTGATATCTTTTTTTAAAGATTCAAGAATTAATTGATAATTAGATGGGAGAGGATGATTTTTTTTTAAAAAATAATCAAAATTATTTTTTAAAATTTCGTATATAGCTTGATGAATATCAAGATAAGCTAATTTTTCAAAATACTTTCTTTGAGGATAATTTCTTTTAGGTTCGATTTTATCACTTAAAAAAACGATTTTATCACAATAATTCATTTTAATATCACCCCAAACATGTTTTTTAATAGCATTTAGAATAATTTTGTTATTGATGCCCAATTCTTTTTTTAAAAAATTAGCTGCTGATAAAGCATGAAAAATAGCTGGTGTCTTTTGATATTTGATAATACTTATTTTAGTTAAATAAGGTTTTTGTTGTTCGAAAGAGTCATTTTTAGTAAAGTCATGAAATAAAGCAGCAATTTGAATAGGTAGTGAAGGTTTGCGATAATGTCTTGCCAATTTGGTAGCAGTTCGATAAACTCTTAAAGAATGACTTAAACGCAAAGGAAAGTTTTTTAATTTATTTTCAACAATTTGACGAATTTTTGTTAATAACATATTATCAATTTCTTTCAAAATCTTCAAATTTATTTTGCCATAATAAATAATTTTCTTTTTTTAATTTTTTTAAAAATCTTTTTTCTCTAAAAAAACGATTAAATTTAGTCCATAAACTTTCTTGCTTGCGGTTTAAGGGTTTTACCAATATAGAAATAATACCTGCCTGATTAGCTCCATTAATATCTGTGTGCAATTGGTCTCCTATCATCAAAACAGAAGAAGGAGCTAAGTTTACCATTTGTAAGGCTCTTTGAAAAGCTTTTAGGGATGGTTTTTTGACAAATAAATTTAAGTAAATGAAATTGAAATCTTTTTGTAAAACAAGATCCAATCGCTTTTGAGAGGCATTAGAAAGTATTATTACTTGAAAAGTGTTTAATAGTTTAGTTAAAAGATTTTTTATGCCAACATCTAATTTATTTTTCTTGCAATCGAGCAAAGTGTTATCTAAATCAAAAAATAAAGCTTTAATGCCTTGCTTTTGGAAAACATCAAATGGGATTTGTTCTACAGTATGATAATAATGTTGCGGTATGTAACTTTTTTTAACAACACTTTCATTATTCAACATTTAAAATTTTGACCTTAAAGGTTTTGCCAGTTTCACTAGTGACAAATATAATATCTCCGATTGCATGTCCTTTGATGTTTTTTCCTAAAGGTGATTCAATTGAAATTTTATTACTAAATGGGTCAGATTCTAAAGTGCTTACCAATTCAATTTCTTTTTTTTTGCCTAAACTTAAAAGTTCTAAAGATATTTTTTTGCCAATTCCAATTTCTTTATCTTTTGAAACTTTAACAACACGAACATTTTTTAAAATATTTTGAATTTCTGCAATACGATATTCTATTAAAGCCTGTTCGTTACGCGCAGCATCATAATCAGCATTTTCTGATAAATCTCCTTGCTCACGCGCTTCTTTTAAAGCTTCTAAATTTTCTTTTCTTTTCACTTCTTTTAAAAAAAGTAATTCTTTTTTTAATTTTGATATTCCTGATTGGGTTAATTCATAAATTTTATTGTTCATAAAACACCTTCTTTTCAATTTATTTAAAAAAGCTGTTATAATTGCTTTTTATTATCTGTTATTTTATAAGAAACACTTAAACCATCGCCGATATTTTGAAAAATAGTTTTAAAATCTGAATGGTTTTGCAAAAATATTTCAAAATCATGCATTTTTTTAAAAACCCCTTTTGGTTTGTTGTATGATTGGTTTTTTTGGAAACAACTTAAATGTATGTTGTCGCAAATAATAATTCCTTGGGGGTTGAGTAACTGGCAAAATTTAGCAAATAATTTTTGATATTGGCCCTTAGAGGCATCAATAAAAATTAAATCATAAGTTTTTAAATGTGTAAGCGGATAAATTAAAGCTTCTGCCCAAACGACATTAATCTTGAAAGGTGTTGGTTTAAGAAAGTTTTTGGCTAAATGATAATTAAAATAATCTCTTTCTAAGGTATCTATTTCGGTGTTATCAAAACTCATTGCCAAAGCACTATATCCGATAGCAGTACCGATTTCTAAAATCTTGTGTATTTTGTTTTGTGGTATTTGCTGGAGCAAAAAAGACAAACTATCGTCTTGAATTATAGGAACTTTATGTTTTTGAGCATATGTTTTTAGTTTTTTTAAATATATTTTTTTGTTGAACATTGAAAATCTCTTTAATTGGTTATTTTATAATCTAGATAATTTTGTAAAATAATAGTAGCAGCAATTTCGTCTTTCATTTGTTTTATTTGCGTTTTAGTTTTATTATTTTGCTTTAATATTTTCAAAGATTGGACGGTTGATAAACGTTCATCCCATAAAATAACTTTGACGTCGAGAAAGTTTTTTTTTAGCTGTTTTTTGAAATCAATGCTGATTTGAGCTTTAATTCCTATATCATTATTCATATGTTTAGGATATCCTAAAACAATTGTTTTAATTTGATAATGAGTAATAATTTCTTTCAAAGGTTTGATTAATTCTTGATATTGATTAGTATTAAAAGTAAGTGTTTTTAATTTTTGAGCAATAATACCTGTCTTAGACAAAGCAATTCCCAAAGTTTTTTCTCCTAAATCAAAACCGAGGTAAGAATTATGATAATTGTTATTAATAACGATAAAAAACTCCTTTCTTAAAAATTATTTATTGATGTAAAAAAATAATTTTTTAAGCAACATTAAATTTTTCTTTTAATATTTTGATGGTTTGAATGATGTTTTTAGTTGTTTTGGTGCCACCCTGCCCTAAAGATGCACTTCCGCCGCCAGAACCTAGAGCTAATAAAGAGATTTCTTTGACAAATTGTCCGGCGTGCCAAGTTTTACTTTTACACAAAAAAATAATCTTTTCTTGTCTGCAATTGCAAATGAATAAAATTTCTAGTTGGTGAGTATCAAAAACATGATTCATCAAATGCTTTAAAACTTCTACATGTTTTTCTTCGTTGATGATAATAAGCATTTTTTTAGTGATAGTAGTTGATAAAAATTTATTTTTTTCTTTTATGATTTGTTTTTGTTGGCGTTCTAAGGCTTTTTTTTCCAAAAGAATTGTTTTTTTTTGCAATTCTTTGATATATTTTTTATAATTAATAATATCTTGATAAGAGTGCGTTATTTTAGGAGCGACGGGTATTTCTAAAGTTATATCTTGGGATTGTGATATTTTTGCTTTTTGGATTAAAAGCGTTTCGGCGGTTCGGTAAGTTTTTAATTTATCATTTAAAACCTTTTTTAAGTTTGAGCCGCAAACTGCTTCAATACGATAAATCCCAGAGCTGATAGTTTCACAAGATAAGATTGTAAAATGTTTTAAATTTTTAGTTTTAACAGCGTGAGTTCCGCCACATAAATCAATAAAATTATCACCAATTTTAACTATTCTCACTCGATTATAGTATTTAGCTTTTTGATTTTTTTCCAAAAGCGAACTATAATGTTTTTTGGCTTTTTCAACAGGCATATCTTCAATTTTGACTGTTAAATCTTGTTGAATTAAATGATTAACCCCTTTTTCAATTTGGAGTAATATTTCAGGGGTTATTTTTTCAAAGTGATTAAAATCATAACGCAAAGATTCAAATCCAATCGATGAGCCTTGCTTTTCTAAATGACTACCTAATTGAAGACGTAACGTTTCTTCTAAAAGGTGTGTGGCTGTATGATGGTAAGAAATTTGTGCTCTTTTGTTTTGGTTGATTTTAGCAGTCACTACTTGTCCTTCTTTAAAAATACCTGCCACTGTATGTAATACTTGACCATTTGGTAGTTTGGTGATGTTTGTGACTTGTATCCCGTCAATAGTTCCTTCATCAGCCATTTGACCTCCCATAGGAGCATAAAAAGGAGTTTGCGCCAAAACTATCCCCTTTTTAAAGACTTTGATGACTTTTGTTTTGATTTCAAATTGTTGATAACCAACAAATTCACTTTTGGTATCAAAATTTAAAAAACGTGCTTCTTGCTGGTTCATGTTAGCAACAAATAATTGGGCTTGTTTAGATTTATTTTGGTGTTGTTCTAACAATGTTTTAAATTTGTTATAGTCTGTTTTGACATTATGATTTTTGGCATAATCCAAAATTAAATCTTCGGGAATACCGTAAGTATCATATAGTTTAAAAAAATTATTACCTGATAAAGATTTTTTGTTAAGGTGATGTAAAAACTTAGTTTCTGCAGTTTTTAAAGTTTGGGCAAAAATATGTTCTTGTTGGAGTAAAATTTTAGCAATTGAATTTTGGTTTTTAACTAATTCAGGATAAAAATCTTTCATCATGTCAACTGTTTGAGGAACTAATTGATATAAGAATGGTTGATCTAAATTAAGTTTTTTACCTTGATTAACCGACCTTCTTAAGATTTTTTTTAAAACATAACCTCTTTTTTCATTGGTTAAAGTAGCTCCGTCGTTGATTGCAAAAACTAGTGTTTTAACGTGATCAGCGATGATTTTAAAACTTTTTTGTCCATGATAAGGGGTTTGGGCAATGTGTTGTATTTTTTGAATCAAAGAAAAAAAAAGGTCAGTTTCAAAATTGTTATCAGTTTTTTGCAAAATGGAAGCTAAACGTTCTAATCCGGAGCCAGTATCAATGTTTTTGCTTGGTAGTTCTGGATATTGTTCGATAAGGAGGTGAGGGTCGCAATTATATTGAGAAAAAACAATGTTCCAAATTTCAATAAAACGGTCGTTTTCTAAATCTTTGATAATTAATTCTTGGTTGCGAGAATCATATTTTTCTCCTCTATCGAAAAAAATTTCTGTACAAGGTCCTGAAGGCCCTGGGCCGATTTGCCAAAAATTACTTTTTAAAGAAATTAGATGTTCTTTTGGTATTCCTACTTCTAACCAGTGTTTATAAGCATCTTGGTCTGTTGGATAATAAGTAATATAGAGTTTTTCTACAGGAAAAGAAAACCATTTAGGTGAAGTTAACAACTCATAAGCGTATTGAATTGCTTCTTTTTTAAAATAATCACCAATCGAAAAATTGCCTAGCATTTCAAAAAACGTATGATGGCGCGAAGTGTTGCCGACGTTTTGAATATCGTTAGTACGAATACATTTTTGAATATTTACGATTCGTTTACAAGTGGGGACTTGTGTTCCGTCGAAGTACTTTTTTAAAGGAGTGACCCCTGCATTAATCCATAATAAAGTGGGATCTTTGTAGGGGATTAAAGAAAATGATTTTTCGATATGATGCTGTTTGCTGGCAAAAAAAGCAAGCCACATTTTTCTAATTTCCAAAGATTTCATTAACTTTTAAACTCCTTTGTTTTGTAAGGTGATTTAAAAAAACAATTGCTTATATTTTTAAATACACTCATCAAGTTTATTTTATCATTTTTTTACTGTCAAATAGGTTGAAAAGGGTTTATTAAATCATTTTAAAATTTAATAATAATACAATTTAAAAAAGATATTCATCATAACAAAGATTATAGGTCCTACAATTCTAGTCGCTATATTGGCGAAAGGTAATAAATTCATTCTATGGCTGATTGACATAATTCCAATATTACCCATCCCTCCTACGCTATGTGAACAAAGACCGGCTGTTAATGCTGCTTCTAAGGGGCAAAAACCAAAACTTTTTGCTAAAATAAAAGTTATTAATACAACACTCAATAAAGAAACAACTATCATTATAAAAATTTTATAATTCATAATACATTTTATTAATTTGTCAAAATCAGTGCTTATACTGAAACAAACTAAAGCTGCGGGGGTGAAATTGGTAATGATAAATTTAGATGATTGAATAATGGATTTTTCATAATGATTAGACATTAAATTAAAAATTTTGATAATAATTAAGGTTATAATTAAATAAATCATTCCATCCATGGCAAAACCATAATTACTTAAAAATTTATTAATGATAGTTGCTCCATTATATAACGCAAATATAATTAATAAACTTGTTCCTATTTGTTGGTGATAATTTTGATATGCATTTTTTTTGTAATCGCTATCTTTGGTGATTGGTGTATTGTTGGCTGTTTTGATTTCTAGTTTGCCGCCTCCGCTATAAGTAGTTTTGTCAAAAATTTTATAAAGGATACCTCCAAAAAGAATCGCTAAAATACGTGTTAAAATTAAAGGCGCTACTAACATACTTCTGATTTGTTTGCTATCAATTTTAAAAACTGGAGGAAAAATATCGTTGGCAAAACGATTAATCCCTAAATTAGTGCCACCACTAGTTAAAGAGTTACATAGATAAATAATACTATCAGAAAAATAATTTTTTTTGATGAATTCTTGCGGGATGGCGTCATATTCTAAACAAACGCCAACCAAACCGACCAACAAAAAAGAACAAAATAAAGCTATCAAAGTTAAAGGGATGAATTTCCAAAGAGCTTTTTTTAATAAATTTTTATCGATGTTTAAAATGCTACCAATAGTTGCAATAGTAACAAAAAATTGAGAAAAATTAATTCCCAAACTTTGATGATTAGATTTATTAAAAAAATCTTTATTTATTGCGTCAGCTAATATTTTAGGAATAATTTCTTTTTGAACTAAAAAAGATGGCACTAAAATACAAAGCAAAAAACCTAACCCAAGTTGATTTAAATTTGGTATTTTTTTACCGATTAAATTGAGCCAAAAACCGAAGACCATAGTTAAGAATAAAGGTGTCATTATTGGATGCCACAACTCTTTTATTGTTTTTTTGTAGTGAATATAAAAAACTTGCAAAATAGCAATCACCAACAAAAAACCAAATAAAAAATATTTATTATGACCCAGAAGTATTTGGAGTTTGGTTTTAAAAGAAGAATTTAATTTTTGTGAATTATAATTATTTGCTGTCAAGTTGATGCAATTTCCTTTTAGTTATCGATGATTACTAATGGTTATTATTTGATTGTTAAAAAACAACTCTTTTTTAGTTATCAAAGAGAGTTGTTTTCATTTTAAAATAATATTTTTTGTATGATATTTTTTAATTTTGGAATAAACTAAAATAAAAAATAATGTAATTAAACTTTGAAATTTATTTTTAATCCATATTTAAATATCACTACCAACAGTAGTAAAGCTATAATGATTTTGATGATACTGCGAATAAAGAAAAACATTAAACTAACTAAAGATGCTATGATAATCATTTGATAATTATGATTAATATTGTTCCAAAAAGTTAAGAACATATAAAATTTTTTTTGAATAATGTTTGTAAATCCTTATCTATTTTGTTTAAGGTGTTGATTTTTTGATGTTTAGCAAAAAACAAACACCAATATCAATTATAATTTATTTTGTTCGTTTTTGATATGCTTTAAAATATAAAAAATAAGACCATTCAGGAAAAATGGTCTTAATTATTTGGAATCTTATAAGAAAATTAACTTAAACTTGATATTTTGTGTAGTAATCTAACTAATTGGCTGACATAGCTCATTTCATTATCATACCAAGACATTAATTTAATAAATCTTGGGCTTTCTTTTAAGATTTGCAAAGTATTAGAATCATATAAAGAACCATAACTAGTGCCTACAATATCTGATGATACAATCGGATCTGTGATATAAGCTAATGTTTCATTGGCGCTTTTTTTAAATGTTTCGTTAATAGTTTGAGCTGACACTTCTTGGTTTAATTCCGCTGTTAAATCAACTAAAGAGCCGGTAATGGTTGGAACTCTAATGGCTGTTCCATCTAATTTCCCTTTTAATTCAGGAATAACTAAACCAATTGCTTTTGCTGCACCAGTAGAACTTGGTACCATGTTAAAAGCTGCTGCTCTACCACGACGTGTCCAAATACCTTTAGGATGGGTTTGATCGATTAAACTTTGATCACTAGTGTAACTGTGAACTGTTGTCATAAAAGCTTGTTTAATGCCAAAATGATCATTTAATACTTTGACAATTGGCGCTAAACAGTTAGTAGTGCATGAAGCTCCGCTGACAATAATATCGTCTTTGGTCAAAATATTATCATTGACGTTGTAAACAACCGTTTTAACATCACCTGTGGCAGGAGCACTAATTAAGACTTTTCTAGCGCCAGCTTTTAAATGCAAGGATGCTTTTTCTTTGTCGGTAAAAAAACCGGTACACTCTAATACAATATCTACTTTTAATTTATCCCAAGGTAGATTTTGTGGATTTCTTTCTTGAAAAATAGGAATTTGTTGTTCCTCGATGATTAAATGTTTGTCATTAAAACTAATGCTTTTAACTTTATAAGGTTTTTGCATACTATCATATTTCAACAAATAAGCCAGTGTTTCTGGAGTTGATAAATCGTTAATTGCTACTATTTTAAATTTAGGGTTTCCAAAAATATGACGAAAGGCTAATTTGCCGATACGACCTAAACCATTAATTGCTACTCTAACTTTCATAATTATTAAAACCTCTTTTTTTATTTTTCAATTTATATTTTATTAATGCATGCAAGCCCTGGCATTGGTTTGCCTTCTAAAAACTCTAAAAAAGCACCTCCACCAGTTGAAATATGGCTAAAATGGTGTTCTAAACCAAATTTAAAAACAGCTGCTGCACTATCGCCTCCTCCAATAATCGTAGTTGTTGTTTTGGGTAATGAGCTGATGATTTGAGCTAATACGCGAGTGCCTTGGCTGAATTTTTCAAATTCAAAAACACCTACAGGGCCATTCCAAACAACCGTTTTAGCTTTTTGTAAATAACTTTTAAAAAGTTCAATTGTTTTGGGGCCAATATCAAGTCCCATTACATCATTAGGGATATGAGAGTAAGGATAAATTATAGCCTCAGTATCAGGTGAAAATTCTTTTCCGCAAACAAAATCTTTTGGTAAAATTATTTTTTTAGCTTCTGGAGAGGCTAATAGTTGTTTAACTAAAGGGATTTTATCTGTTTCTAATAAGCTGGTGCCGATATTAAAGCCTTGAGTTTTTAAAAAAGTATAACTCATTCCACCTCCGATTAAAAGAAAATCTACTTTTTGCAACATATTTTTAATTAATTCTATTTTATCAGATACCTTTGAACCACCCAAAATACCAATTAATGGTCTCTGGGGAGAATTAATGATTTTTTGAATAAAATTGATTTCTTTTTCTATCAAAAAACCAAAACATTTTTCTTTGATGTGGGTTGCAATTCCGACATTGCTTGCGTGAGTGCGATGGCAGGTGCCAAAAGCATCATTGACAAAAATATCTCCCAAAGATGCCCAATATTTACCTAATGCAGGACTGTTGTTACTTTCAGCTTTGTTATTTAAATCTTCAAATCGAGTATTTTCGACCATCAACACATCACCTGGAGATAAATCATTAATTGCTTGTTCTAGTAATTTGCCTTTGGTTAATGGCACGAATGTAACTTTTTGTTGTAATTGCAAAGATAAATTTTGTGCCACCGGTTTTAAACTAAAATTAACTTTTTGTGTTTCGTCTTTGATTCTGCCCAAGTGAGAAAAAATAATGATTTTACCTTTTTGTTGGATTAAATATTTTAAGGTTGGCAAAATAGCTTTAATTCTATTGTCATCTGTAATAACGTTATTTTCTAGAGGGACATTTAAATCAGCCCTCAATAAAACTTTTTTATTTTTGATCTGTAAAGTATTTAATTGAGTCTTCATAGTGGCTACACCTTTTAATTTTTAATATTTATGCCAAAAATAAGCTTTGTTAAGCTTTGTTGACAGAACCAAAAAGAGATAATTTATATTTCATTAATTCTTTGATCGCTAGCATACCTGGACGTAATAACTTACGTGGGTCAAAACCTTTATCTATTAAATCTTTTTTATCTTCAATGTATTGTCGAGTGGCTTGCGCAAAAGCTAATTGAAATTCTGTGTTGACGTTAATTTTGACTACCCCTAAAGAAATAGCTGTTTTAATCATATCTTCAGGAATGCCAGTGCCTCCATGTAATACTAAAGGGATTTTACCGTTGGTTAATTCTTTAATTTTAGCAAAAATCTTAAAATTAAGTCCTGTCCAGTTAGCTGGATATTTACCGTGAATATTACCGATGCCAGCAGCTAACATATCAATGCCTACATCAGCTATTTGTTTGCATTCTTCTGGGTCAGCTATTTCTCCTTGACCGATAATGCCATCTTCTTCGCCGCCGATGCCTCCAACTTCAGCCTCTATTAAAAGCCCTTTATCGTGACATAATTTAGTCATTTCTTTAGTTTTACTTAAATTGGTTGCAAAGTCAAAATGACTGCCATCAAACATAATAGAAGTAAAGCCGGCTTCGATTGCTTGCAAGGCTCCATTATAAGAACCATGATCTAAATGGAGAATGATTGGGACAGAAATTTTATAAAAGGTATCTAGTTCTCTTACCATAGCAACAACTGTTTTTAATCCTCCCATGTATTTAGCAGCTCCTTCTGAAACTCCTAAAATAACAGGAGAATTTAATTCTTGGGCTGTTTGTAAAGCAACTGTTGTCCACTCTAAATTGTTGATATTTACTTGCGCAATAGCGTAATTTTGCTGATAAGCTTTTAAAATAATTTTTTTATCTGAAGTTAACATTTAAGGAAACTCTTTCTTTGATTTTATAAGATGAAATTAAAATCATTATTAATTTTTTTTTTTTTTGATAAATACAATTAAAAAAAGATTACTTGTTTTAAGTTCAAAAATTATATTAAATTATTTTGTTTTAAAAAATAATAAAATTTATTAGTATCGATGTGAGGCGCTATTATGTTTGCAATTTCTTTAACTTTCGGGCAATTTGTGTTTTCCATCCCTATACCGATATCAGCATATTTAATCATGTCAACATCATTATAGCCATCTCCTACACAAATTAATTGATGTTCTGGATATAAAGATTTAATTAATTTAATTCCACAAATTTTATTTATTTTTGGAGGAACTAAATCAACACCACCGTCACTGCGCCAATAATATTTTTGTAATTGTGGAAAATCTTTTAAAAAGGTTTCTAGTTTTTCGCGATTAGGTTCAAATAACCAAACTTGATAAACATTGTTATGCAGATGAAAATGAGGATCAACTATAGAATTTTTGTTAGTGAAATAAAGCTTTTGTAAAGAAGTAGGGATGATATTTTTTTCACTGGGTATAATTTCTTGGGTTAACCCTGTCAGACCGATATAAATTTTGGCTTGATGAGCTTTTTGAATTAATTCTTCGATCAACTCTTTAGCAAAAGGTCGATCGTCAATAATCTTATCTGAAATTCTAGTCATCCCTCCATTAAATAAGATTAAATGTTTAAAATAGGGAAGCAATTCGCCTAAAACATCAATTCTTTTAATGTTTCTACCGGTAGCAATCCCTAAAATCACGTTGGGGTTTTGGGCTAATTCTTTAATAGCTTTAGTTGTTTGAGAAAATATTTTTTTATATTTAGAACTTAAAAGAGTTCCATCGATATCAAAAAAAAAAAAAATATCTTTTTGTTTGGATTCATTAAAAAAACTCCTTATGATATTTGTTTTAAAGTAAATAGTTTAAATAAGTTAATGTAATTATGATTAACGACAAAATAAACAATCATCTTTTTCGTAAGTCTTTTTGGCATCAGCTGGAATGAGGTCAGTAGCAGTTTGGGTGAAAAATAAAAAATTTTCAATTTGTAAAGCGGCTTTTCCTACTAAAACACCATCAATAGCACTTTGTTCTAAAATAGATTTCACGTTATCGCAAGAAACAGAACCACCATAAAGAATTCTTACTTTTTCTGCTGTTTGAGGAGAATATAGGGTAGCAATTTTATTTCTGATTTGTTTAATGGTGAAATTGGCATCTTGTGGGGTTGCGGTTTTACCGGTGCCGATTGCCCAAACAGGTTCGTAGGCAATAATGGTTTTTTCTAAAGCTTGACTACAAACCTCTTTTAAGGTGTTGGTTAGTTGTTGTTCTAAGAAGATTTGGGTTTTGTTGTTTTCTTTAGTTTCTAAAGTTTCACCTAAACACAAAATAGGAGTTAAATTGTGTTGAAGAGCTTTTAATAGTTTCAAATTAACTAATTGATCTGTTTCGCCAAAAAGACTTCTTCTTTCGCTGTGTCCTAACAAAACATAATTGATTCCGAAAGACCTCAAATTAAGAGGTGAAATTTCACCTGTAAAAGCTCCTTCGTCTTCATAAAACATATTTTGAGCCCCAATTTTAAGGTTATTACCTTGGTTTTGGACTAAAAGATCTAATAAAGTACTTTGAGCAAAAATAATAGTTTCTACTTCTTTCGGGTTGGGAACGAAAAAATTAACTTTTTTAATAAAATTTAGAGCTTCAGGTTTATTTTTATACATTTTCCAATTACAGGCGATAACTTTAATTCTTTGTTGATGTTTCATAAAACAACTCCTTTTAATTTTCTTTTGTCAAAAAATTAAATTAGTACAAAAAAATCTTTTTTTATTATTGAAAGGATGAAGAAAACAAAAAAATAATGACAATATCTCTTAATTTTAAAAATAAAATTATATCACATAGAATTATACCACATTTTAAGTGAAAAAGTGTAATATTAAATTAAGAAATTACAATCCAAAAACTTATAAGAATGGAAAATGAAAGCAAAAAAGTGCGAAAAAGGCAGTTAATAACCAAGAATCAAAGCGATCTAACATTCCTCCATGACCAGGAAAAATGTTGCCAAAATCTTTAATCTGAAATTCTCTTTTGAATTTAGAAGCCAATAAATCACTGATTTGCGAAATAATAGAAATTAAAAAAGCAAAAAAAATGAATAAAGGGAAAGAATTAATCTGGTTATCATTAAATGAGACAAAAAGACAAGTAGTGATTATTACAGAACCAAAAGTTCCTAAAATTGCTCCTTTTTTCGTTTTTTGTGGACTCAAATGAGGCACTAACGGACCTAAATTTAGAAAAGGTAAAAAATTTTTAAAGCGAGCCAAAAAAGCACATGAATCAGTTAAGACCACTATTAAAACAAAAAAAAAGAGATAACGGCCAGGTAATAAGATTAAAGTTAAAAGACAAGCCATACTAATACCGATATAAAACATAATCAACAAAGTTTTCCCTAGATCGGCAGTGTTCCAAGTAGGCAAAAACACAAAAGATAGTAATAGCAACATCAAAGGCAACAACAGTAAAAAAAAATGATATTTTTTCAAATCGAATAAATTGAATAAATTGAATAAATTGAATAAATTGAATGAAAATTCCTTTTTGTCCAGAAATGGGTAAGTATTATACAAAAAGATAAACACACTAAGAAAAAATAATACAGTTAAGAAGATGATTAAAAAATGTTTGCGTGAGTCTTTTTTTCTTTTTTCTTGGTTAAAAATAATTAACATTTCTTGACTAGCTTTGATTGTGAAAGCTATGAAAAATAATATTGTAATTTCATTAGGTTTATAAAGACAACAAAAGTAAAAGAAAAAAGAGAATAACACCAAGGCAAAACTTGTCATTATTCTCTTTTTTATCATAAAAAAACCTCCATTAGGTTAAAATATTTTTTCAAAATTAAGCTTTCAATAGTTCTTTGTTTTTGTTAGTGGTTTCGTTTTCAACCATTTTAATATTTTTATCGGTTAAAGTTTGGATTTTACTTAAATGTAGAGTTTCTAAATCTTTAGTAAGGGCAATTTTTTTAATTTTATCATTACTTTCTCGACGAATATTTCTCATTATTACTTTGGTTTGTTCAGCTATGATGTTTACTTCTTTGGTTAAGGCTTTTCTTCTTTCTTCTGTCGGTTTAGGAAAATTAAGCCTTAAAACAACTCCATCAGTTTCAGGAGTAATCCCTAAATCAGAGGCTAAAATGGCTTTTTTGATGGCAGGGATTAAAGTTTTTTCATAAGGACTAATGTTTAATTGGTTGCCTCCAGAAACACTAATAGAAGATAATGTATTTAAAGGAGTTATAGTACCATAATAACTAATATTTATTTTATTTAAAATATTAGGATTAGCACAACCAGTTCTGATATCACTAAAATTTTTTAACATTATCTCTCGCGCTTGAGACATTTTTTTTTCGGTTAATAAAATTATTTCTTTGGCAAGTTGATCCATTTTTACTCTCCTTTTGAACTGATAATAGTACCAATTGTTTTTTGTAAAACAGCTTTTTTAATGTTGCCGGGTTCAAGCATGTTAAAAACTAAAATATCGATATTATTGTCCAAACAAGAGGCGGCAGCTGTAATATCCATTACAGCCAATCTTTGCGATAAAATTTGCTCGTGCTTAATTTTTTTTAACAAAACAGCATCATCATGTTTTTTCGGGTCTTTATTATAAACCCCTTCAATGTTGTTTTTTGCCATCAAAATGACATTAACATGTAATTCAGCTGCTCTTAAAGCGGCTGCGGTATCAGTTGAAAAATAAGGCGAACCAGCGCCAGCGGCTAAAATGACTACTCTACCTTTTTCTAAATGACGAATAGCTTTTCGACGAATATAAGGTTCTGCCACTGTTGTCACAGGAAAAGCTGTCATGACACGTGTAATAGTTTGTGTTTTTTCTAAAGCATCTTGTAAAGCTAAAGAATTCATGATAGTTCCTAACATCCCCATATAATCAGCTTGCGAACGATCCATGCCTAGTTCTTCACCGATGCGTCCGCGCCAAAGGTTGCCTGCCCCTACTATAATTGCAATTTGGACGCCTAAGTCGCTAATTTCTTTAATTTCTAAAGCAATTTTTTTAATAGTGATGGGGTCAATGCCATATGAAGTATTTCCTTTGAGAGATTCACCGCTTAATTTTAAAAGAATTTTTTTATACATTTTTTAACCTTTTTTGTTGATATTTAGGGATAATTCGCCAGTTAGATTTTTTGGTTTAAAAAAAAAATTATTGATTAGTGATTGACCAATGAAAATAAGCAACTACATCTGTGTTATTGGTTTGAAGATAATTTTTAACTGTTTGATTAGAATTTTTAACAAAAGGTTGTTCTGATAAGCAAATTTCTTTTAACATTTTGTTTAAACGATTTTCTACTATTTTATCTAATATATGTAAAGGTTTTTTGGCTTCTAAAAGTTGTTGTTCGGTTTGTTTTTTTAAGATGCTTTTTTCTGTGCTTAAAAATGACAGATTAACTTTTTCGGGAGTTAAAAATTTAGGGTTAAAAGCAGCGATATGCATTGCAATATCTTCAGCCACTAAAGGATGATTG
Organism: Candidatus Phytoplasma solani; assembly: GCF_041729705.1. Classification (NCBI taxonomy): domain Bacteria; kingdom Bacillati; phylum Mycoplasmatota; class Mollicutes; order Acholeplasmatales; family Acholeplasmataceae; genus Candidatus Phytoplasma; species Candidatus Phytoplasma solani. The sequence continues at coordinate 706,085 of NZ_CP103788.1, read as the reverse complement.
TTTTTTAAGACTACCAAAACGCCAATACGTCCGCCTTGATGTTTGTAAATGCCAAAAATTTCTTCTTTTTTTTTAGTCACCTTTAAAATTCGTTTAAGAGTGATATTTTCACCTAAAATAGTAGTTTTTTCTAATAATAAATCTTTGATTTTTTTATTTTGATAAGTGGAGTTTAAAACTTCTTCGACAGTTTGTAATTTATTTTTGAGAATCACTTCTCCTAAGATAGAAACTAATTGTTGAAAATGTTCATTTTTGGCAACAAAATCTGTTTCTGAGTTTAATTCATATAAAAAAGCATTATTTTCGGCGTATACAATGTTTGTTAAGCCTTCTGAAGCAACACGACCTTGTTTTTGCGCCGCTTTAATAATGCCTTTTTCTCTTAAAAAAATAATTGCTTTTTGTAAGTTTCCTTCTGTTTGTTCTAATGCTTGTTTGCATGCAACCATACCAGCGTGAGTTTGTTGTCTTAATTCTTTAATCATGTCTGCTGTAATTTTCATTTTTTTAAACATCTCTTTCTAAAATTTTTACTGTTTGCAAATTGTTAATTGTTGTTTATTTTTTTCCCTGGATTAAAAGTCGTTTTTCTTGGGTTTTCTTGATGAGGTCTGCGTTTTTGTTGATAAGTAGGTTGTGGTTTTAAAACGTTTTTAGCGTCAAATTGATCAGCTTTTTCAGCCACTCCACCACTTCCTTCAACACAAGCATTAGCGATGACCCAAGTAATTAACTTAACTCCTCTAATAGCATCATCATTAGCAGGGATAATATAATCTACTAAATCAGGGTTACAATTAGTATCTACAATTCCAAAAACTTTAATATTTAATTTACGAGCTTCGGCGACGGCGTTTTTTTCTTTTTCTGGGTCGATAACAAAAAGACCTTTTGGTAATTCTTTCATATTTTTAATTCCGCCCAAAAATTTTTCTAATTTTTCTCTTTTTCTTTTTAATTGCACTACTTCTTTTTTGGGTAACTTTTGCCAAATGCCATCTTCTTCTTGCTTGTGTAAGGAGTGAAGTAAGTTGATGCGTTTCAAAATAGTGTTAAAGTTAGTTAAAGTTCCTCCTAACCAGCGGTGGTCAACGTAATATTGTCCACAACGTTGTGATTCTTCTCGGATAGCTGTTTGGATTTGTTTTTTAGTGCCTAAAAACAACATCTTTCCGCCTTCGTTAATGATTTTTAATAATTCTTTATAAGCGACCTCAATTTGATCTGAGGTTTTTTTAAGGTCAATGATGTGAATGCCGTTTCGGGAAGTGAAAATATAATTTTTCATTTTTGGATTCCATTTTCTAGTGGCATGACCAAAATGCACTCCTGATTCTAATAATTGTTTCATTGTAACTACTGCCATATTTATTAATAACTCCTTTTTCTTTTTTTAATACATTATTTAAAATGTTGATTTTTTTTATTTATTTTTTTTGAGGTTGCAAAAACCTAAAAATTTTAAAAAAATTGAATATCAGAATATCGTAATTTAATTATTTTTTCTTTTTCATTTGTTTTTCTACAAGAAAACAAGTTAAAGTAAATAAAAAAACAATAAAAATAATCAAAAGATAACATTTACCTAAACTATTTTAGCATATTTAAAAGCGTTTGGTAATGGTTTTTTGCTTTTGAGGGGGTAAATTATCATATTTTAGTTGTGCTTCCAAAACCACCTTGTCTTACAAAAGAAGGTTCTTTTTGTTCTTCAGTGCTTAAATTAAAAGTTTGAAATATCCCTTGAGCAATCCTTTCTCCTTTGGTAATTGTAACTGTTTGGGAAGAAAAATTATATAAAGGGATAAAAATATGACCTTCATTTTGTGGGTTGTTATAATAATCGCTGTCAATTACTCCTACGCCATTAGCGAGCATTAATTGTTTTTTCAAGGACAAAGAAGACCTAGCATAAATCAATAAGACTTCATTTGGTGCAAAAAAAGCTTTAATACCGGTTGGAACTAATTTGATTGTTTGCGGTGGAATATCTATGTTTTGAGCTGCTTCTAAGTCGTATCCGGCACTTGTTTTTGTTTGTCTTTGGGGCAAATTGATATTTTGGTTTTGATAAGTGGTGACTTTAGCAAAAAAACGCTGTATGTGGTTCATAAAAAACCTTTCCTTTCTTAGAAGATTGTTTTGAGAAAAAAAATTAAAGCTGCCAGTTGATAGTTGAAATGTTGTTAGTTTTAAGATAAATATTAGTTTTAGAAAAAGGTTTGGAACCAAAAAAACCACGATAAGCCGAAAAAGGCGAAGGATGAGGGCTTGTGATAATGTAATTATTTTCTGGTATGATATATTTTTGATAAGTTTGGGCAAATTTACCCCACAAAAGATAAACGATATTTTTTTTTGTTTGTAAAACTTGAAAAATATGTTGAGTAAACTTTTGCCAACCGATATTCTGATGACTTAAGGGTTGATTTTGTTGCACAGTTAAAATAGCGTTTAACATCAAAACTCCTTCCAAAGCCCAAGGGGTTAAATTATTACTTTTGCTTTCTAAGTTGAGGTCATTTTTTAATTCTTGTAAAATATTATTAAGACTAGGTGGTCTTTTTTTACCTTGGACGCTAAAAGATAAACCGTGAGCTTGCTTAGGTTTGTGATAAGGATCTTGTCCTAAAATGACGGCTTTGACTTTTTCAAAAGGAGTTAATTTAAAGGCTGCAAAAATATCTTTTGACTTAGGATAGATAATTTGGTGTTTTTGTTTGGCTGTTTGCAAAAATTGGTTTATTTTTTGAAAATATAATTCATTTTTTTGTGAGATGATAATTTTTTGCCACATGGATTTATTGTTCTTATTTCTATGTTTTTCTAATCATACGTAATAACCAAAACATGATTACTAAATAAGTGATCCCTAAGGAAGAATAGATTGGATTTTTTATAATAAAATCAATTATAAAAGTTATGAATTTTTTGATTCCTGGAATGATGTAACGATCCTTGAAGATAAATTTACCTACAACTTTGTCATAAGGGATTTCTTTTTCACAATCTAATTGGCTGTTATTGTTGTCTCCCCAAGTGCCAATACGCCCTTTTTCTGTATTATTATAAACAACTCTATGGATAATAAAGCGAGGAGTATTTGGTTGTTTTTGATTTGGATAATGGGGGTTTTCAAAAACTATAATATCGCCTTTATTAGGGTCATATTTTTCTTTTTGTTTTTCTTCCATGCTTTGTGGTTTGCTTGTTGGATTTTCTTTTTGATCAAAACCACCAACGGGTTTTAAATTGGATGGATCCCAGACTCCTGTAATAAAGATAAAATCACCGATCTTGCCATCTTCACCATAAATAAAAGGTGTCATACTATTGGAAGCAACCGGGAAACCAGCTAAACCTAAAAAGTTGGCACAACGTTTAGGAAATAATACATTACCTAAAGAAAAGATAAATAAATACAAAAGGATGACATCTAAAATGATAAATGTTGCTTTTTTGCAATTCCTAAAAAGGTTTCTGGGTGGTTTTTGCTTTTTGATATTTTGTTGAATAATTACCATAATAATTCGGTCATTTCTCTTTCTAAAATTGTAAGTCTTTGCTAGTTTACAAGTTAATTATAGCATATAAAAAGTCTTTTTGGTAAAGTCAAGTGATTGGAAGGTAAGAAAAGAGGAGAAAAAGATAAAAACCAGTTAGTTTGTTTTAAACAAAAAAAGACTCTAATTAGTAGAGTCTTTATCTTGTATTTTTTGGGTTAATCGATGTTGTTTAAACTTATGATATCGAATGTGTTTTTGGTTTGTCACTAAATGTTTTTTTCCAAAGTGTATCAAACAATAATAACACGAAAGGACATAACAATAACCATAGATACTGTTGTGGTTCGATATCTTTTGTTTCAAAAATATTTTGAAAAAATCCAACTTTAGTAATTAAAATAAAGAATAAGATTTCAATTACAATGCCGTAATATAAAATTTTATTCGGTTTGGTTAATTTTTTCCAAAAGTAAAGTTTGTTGGAACGACAAGCAAAGGCGTTGCCTACTTGAGCAAAAATAACTGCTCCGAAAGCCATTGTAGAAGCAAAAGTGAAATTTTCTGGTGTATTTTGGTAAAAGTAATAAAACAAACCTAAAGAAAGTAATCCTTCGACGATGCCTAAAAAACCATAACTTCTTCGCAACACTTTGCCATCCATCAAGTGGTCTTTGGTGTTACGTGGTTTTTGACTCAGCAAACTACTATCTGTTTGTTCTGCTCCTAAAGCGATGGCAGGAATTAAGTCAGTCAATAGATCAATGGCTAAAATTTGTAAAACCGGTAAATAAGAGTTTTTGACATCTAAAAAAATCATCGCGATAAAAGGAAACATTTGAGGAATGTTGGAGGCAAAAACATAAGTCATAAATTTCTTGATATTTTCATAGATGCAACGACCTTCTAAGACCGCTTTGGCAATGGTTGCAAAGTTATCATCTAATAAAATCATATCAGCAGTATTACGAGCAACATCAGTCCCAGCTTTACCCATTGCAATTCCTATGTGAGCAGCTTTTAAGGCTAAAATATCGTTGACACCATCACCTGTGACACCAACAATTTCGCCATTTGCACGATAAGCTTGAACGATTTTTAATTTATGTTTTGGAGTAGTACGTGAAAAGACGACTGGTTTTTGGGTTTTTAAAACTTCTTGCAATTCAACATCAGACATTTTTTCTACTTCAAAACCATCTAAACCAATAAATTCATCTTTAATAATTCCTATTTGTTTACCGATAGCAGCAGCAGTTAAACCATAATCACCTGTAATAATTGTAATTTTGAGTCCGGCTTTGGTTAAATTGCTAACAGCTTCTTTAACTTCGTCTCTTGGTGGGTCATAATTAACAGCAAAACCTAAGAAAACCATATCCTCTTCTAAAGGTTGATTTTGCTCGATTTTTTTGTAAGCTAAAGCTAGCACGCGGTAACCTTGGCTGGCAAAATGATCATTTTGTTTTAAAAAAGAGTCTTTTTCGTGTGTTTTTAAAGGACTTACTTTTTGGAATTTGTATTGCATACTACATTGTTCTAAAACAATGTTAGGAGCTCCTTTAACTAATAAATATTTTGCATTAGTGTCATATGGTTTTTGATGATTATTTTTAATTAAAACACTCATTTTTTTACGTTCAGAGGTAAAAGGGTTTAATTGTAAAATTTCGATATTTTTTTTGATGGTGTCTAAATTATAACCGTATTTTTTAGCAGCTATCAATAAAGATCCTTCGGTCGGATTACCAATTAATTCAAATTGATGAGGGTTGTTTTCTTGAGGTACTAATTTAGCTTCCGAACATAAAACAGAGGCAATTAAAAATTTTTCAATTCCCTTTTGATAAGCAACATTTTCTTCTGAGATTTGAAATTTAGCTTGGTCATTATAACCAGAACCATTAAATTTGAATAAACTATCGGGGGTTAAAATTTTTCGAACTGTTAATTGATTTTGGGTTAACGTGCCTGTTTTATCTGTGCAAATGACAGTAGTAGAGCTTAAAGTTTCTAAAGAGGCAATTTTTTTTACTAAAGCATTTTGTTGAGCCATTCTTTGCGAACCGATTGCTAAGCTTAAGTTAACTGTTGGTAAAAGTCCTTCAGGAATATTAGCAACTAACATCCCAACTGCAAAAATAAGGGAGGCTTTAAAAGCTTCTCCAGAAGCAAAATCTTTTTTCCACCAATAAATTATAAAAACAAAAATAGCTGCACAAGTAGCCATAATGCTTACTTTTTTAACTATGTGATGCATTTCTTGATCTAAAATGCTTTTGCCTTTGTCGATATTTGAAGCTAAGTCAGAGACTTCACCGATTTGAGTGTTGTTACCAATTGCATAAACAACTGCAAAACAACTACCTTGGGTCACTGTTGTCCCTGCATAAATTAAATTAGGGATTTCAGCAATCGAACAATTATTATTGGTATTTGCCAATTCACTTCTGTTTAAAGGAATAGTTTCGCCTGATAACATTGAATTGTCAACAAAAAAACTATTCGCTTTAATGATGCGTGCATCTACCGGAACTTGACTGCCGGTTTCTAAAAAGATAACATCACCGATGGTTAATTCGGTGACATCCATCATTTCAATTTTTTGCCCTCGATAGACTTGGACTTTTTTTGGAATCATATTTCCTAAAGAAGATAACATCTTATCTGCTTTATATTCTTGCGAAAAAGAAAAAACTCCATTAATTACAATGACTAAAATAATAGCTATTCCTATTGGATGGTGTTCTTGTCCAAGAAAAAAAGCCAAAGCAGCGGCTATCCATAATAAAATTGCCATAATAGAGGTGAATTGTTTGGTAAATTGTTTCCAAAAATTAAAAGATTTACTTTGTTTGATGATGTTTTTTCCGTGTTTTTCTTGTCTTTCTAAAACTTGTTCATTAGTAAGCCCTAAAACACTTGTGTCTAAATGCTTAACTACTTCATCTTTGTTAAGATAACTTATTTGTAAAAGTTCTTCTTTTTTATTCATGTTAAAGTTTTTCCTTTGATTCTAATAATTTTTTTATTTAAACCTGATTAAATTATAACAAAACAAAAAATAAAAGCAAGAATAAAATATTAAAAAATCAATTATTTTTCCAATTTATCTTAATTTTAATGTTTATTTATATTTATCATTAATGTATACTGATATAGTGATCTTAACTTAATTAGCTAGATAAAAAATTTGTTTTGAATTTACTAAAATTAAAAAACATCAAAAAAACAATTTATAACTTGTCGCAACAAGGTAAATTAAAAAATTATAAAAAGAAGCAATAAGAATAACATGTAATTGCCCAAAACAAATTATAATTACTTAGTCTGATGTCATTGGTTGTAAATACCTTCAATAAAGCCAAAGTTTTATTTAAAAAAGAAAATATTGGCCTTCAAGTCTTAAAGGTAGATTATCAAAATTTAAAACGCGCCAAAATGTTGCAAGATGGTTATACAGATAGATGAATTGCGATTTACTGATAGAATTATCCTTGTAGGCAGGATGTATGTGGTTTACTTTATTGTTTCGGTGAATAGTTTTGAGATTTTATTATCGATTCATTAGTTTTTTGACTTTTTGGTCTAGATTATTAATTATTACAATCTGCTTCCATCCAAACGTAGCGGGTAAGTTTCTAAGTGCTTTGCTTTCTACTTACTTTGGCAGATTTTTATCTGTTGCCTCTTAGGGTTATTAGAATCATTTTGTTGGTAGTTTGCTGACTTTTTTGGCCTTATAAAAGTTGTTAACTTTTTGTCTGGGAGGTCAGTTTACAATAATATTTTGATTATTGTTTTGAATTTTTCTGACTACTTATTTTTGGGCAGTAAGTTTTTAACTTCTACATTGTTCATTTAATAACTGTTTTTAGGATTTTGTAAGTTATTCTAAATATCTACTTAGTCTGTTAGGCAAACTGACCGCTTACATTTTTCTATGATACCATTGATATATAGGTGTTCTTTGGGAGTGTCTGATTTTTTCTTGTTTTTTTTGACTTTACGGAGAGATTCTAGGTTTTTTCAATTGATAAACTAACTAAGACAAAACTACAATCTTGTTAGATGCTTTTCTTTCGGACCTTCTTTTAGTAGTTTTGGAAGAAACGTGGTAAAATCACAAAAGATTATATATAGAATAAAAATATTTAAATCAAAGTTTAAAAGGAGTGAAAAGAAATGTTAAATCAAGCAAAACATAAATTAATTATAAATCATTATCGCAATCCTCAAAATCAAACCAATGTGAAATTGCAAGATTATCATCAATTTGAAAAAAAAACTTCTTATTGTGGCGATCAAGTAATTTTGCAAGTAAAATTAACCGAACATCATAAAATTTTAGATCTTAAATATAAGGCTAACGCTTGTTCAATGTGTCTTGCTTCTGCTAGTTTAATGTCGGTGCATATGAAAAATTTAGATAAAACCACCTCTTTAAATAAAATCAAATGTTTTTTAGCCATGATTAATAAAGAAGATTATAATCCAGATGAACTGCATGCTGATTTAAAAGCGTTAGATATAGTTGATCAATTGCCTCATAAACTTAATTGTGTAGCTTTACCTTGGCAAACTTTGCAAGCTTTTTTATTAAGTTAATAATTTTTTGCGTACTGTTAATAAAAATTTGTAAATAAATTCATTTTTAATATCTAAATAGGCTAGTTTTTATAACTAGTCTTTTTTGGTTTTTAAGAAAAGAGAAATTTTAAATGAATGACTTTGGGTACCAAAGAGGCCTAAATATCGTAGTTATCTAATCAATAGCTAACACCAATAAACGTTAAATGGATATAGTCGGTCAGTTATTCGAAAGAATAACGGATTACAGCAACTCATAAAAGCGAATTGCAAGTTATCTTGTAGCAAGAACTCAAGAAAAAAATACAATCAAATATCCCATAGATAAGACCTCGAAATAGGTTTAAAGAAGCAAAGCATTCTTTTTTATATGTTTGTTGTAAAATTATTTATTTTAAACTTCTTTTTTAAAAATAAAAAAAAGACTAGTTGTTAAACTAACCTTTTTTTTGTTGGTAGAGTAGCAGCGCGAAACAAGCTATTGTTAAAATAGTGAGTAAAAAATTAAAAAAGAAATGTTCGCCTTTAATTTTTCGATTTTGTTTTTCTCCAAAAGAACTACTGCTAAAAGAAACGAAATCGTTACTATCGGACAAAAATAAAACACTTAATATAGTTAAAATCGAAATAGAAATCCAAATTGCATAATGCTCCATAAACAATACTCCTTTAATTTTATATTTTTTTAAGAAAATTGGTAGAAGGATCAAAATGTTTAATGCTCGGTGGGTTTAAAAATTTCACAATAATTAAATTTTCTTGTAATTCTTTGATCATTCCTAAACCAAAAAGATGATGTTTAACTTGGTCACCTTTTTGAAAGAAATTTTGATTCGGCAAATAAGATAAATGTTTTTTAGCACCAAAACCCATTTCTTTTAAAAACCTCGATGGTGTGCATGTGCGGACTTCGCCGTATAATTTTCTTTCAAAAGCGCCAGTTAAAAATAATTTTTCTTGCGCCCTTGTCACAGCTACATAAGTCAAGCGTCTAGATTCATCGAGATTATTTTTATCATCAAAAATTTCTTGTTCTAAACCTGAAACAAAAACCACTTTAAATTCTAAACCTTTAACTTTATGAATGGTTGATAATTTAACACAATTATTGCTGACGTTATTGTGAGAAGTATTTTGGCTAGTTTCACTATATAAATTAATTTCTTCTAAAAATTGAGTTAGTTTGTCTAAATTGTTGCCTTCTAAATTTTGATCAGTTTGTAGTAAAACCGATTTTAATTCTTCGATGTAAGATAAAATGGTGTCAGTGTTATTTTCTTGTTGAGAGTTTTTTTGTTTTGTTGATGTGAATTGTTTAGAATATTGAGTTTCTTGGTTAACATAAGTAATTATATCACTAAGATTATTAAATTGGTTATTAATTATTTGATTATTGATGTTTTTGATAAAATCTTTAAATTGATAGAGTTTTTGTTTGGTGTTTTCACTAATTAAAACCTCATTTAAATTATCTAATACTTCAAAAAGAGATATTTTTTTTTCTTGTTGAATTTTTTCTAAATGCGACAAAGTGATTTTACCGATTTGTCTTTTGGGGACGTTAATAATCCTTTTTAAATAAAAATCTTGCAAAGGATTAACGGCTACATGCAAATAAGCTAATAAATCTTTGACTATTTTGCTTTGGTAAAAAGATATGTTTCCTAAAATTATATAAGGAATGCCTCCAGCAAGCAAATATTTTTCTAAAAATATTCCAAATGAATTATTACGATATAAAATAGCAAAATCTTGATAACGATGCTTTGATGTTTTTACTAAAGTTTTGATGGTTTGGATTAGGAATTGTGCCTCAATACGGCTATCTGCAAAAAAATGAGCATTAACACTATTGCCTCTAGCTTTCTGACTTTTTAATGTTTTTTTAAAGGGGTGATCTTTGTTGTGACTGATTAAAAGGTTGGCTTTTTCTAAGATACTTTGCGAAGAACGATAATTTTGTTCTAAAATCGATATTTGGGGGTGAAATTTATTTAAAAATAATTGACTATTTTCAAAACGTGCTCCCCTAAAGGAATAAATATTTTGATCTGGATCACCAACTACAAAAATACGTCGATATTTTTCTGTTAAAAAAGTTAAAATTTGGTATTGATAAAAATCAGTATCTTGAAATTCATCGACTAACAAATATTGAAACTTCTCTTGGTAAAATGATTTTACCTTGGGTTGTTCTTGGAGTAATTGATAAGTATATAAAATTAAATCATCAAAATCGATAAAATTATGGCTTTGTAAATACTTTTGATATTGGGTTTTGATTTTTTCAGTCAAAATATTTTGATTATTTACATAATTTAGGTGATTGTGTTCGGTTTGTGTTGTTTTATCTAAAAAAGTTTGCTCATTTTCTTGTTTGTTATCTTTTTTTTTCAGGATAGAAATATGTTGTTTTAATTTGCTAATTTCGAAAGATTTTAGATCTAATTTCATCTCTTTTAAAACAGTTTTAATAATCTTATTACTATCTTTGCTATCTAAAATAATGAAATTTTTGTTATAGTTGAAAGGTAAAAGGTCAATAAAACGTCTTAAAATTTGGTTGCCCAAAGAGTGAAAAGTACATACAGTAATTCCTCGACTTTTTTCGCCAATCATTTCTAAAACTTTTGCTTTCATTTGATTAGCAGCTTTATTGGTGAAAGTAAGAGCCAAGATGTTTTGACTGGCGATATTTTCTTTTTCGATTAAATAAGCAATTTTAGTGGTTAAAGTCGTTGTTTTGCCAGTTCCTGCTCCAGCCACTAGGTAAGTTGTTTGCGAGGGAGAAACGACAGCTTCATTTTGTTTTTTATTTAATTTTTTTAACCAAATATCTATTTGAGGGGTCATTTTGTACAACCTTTGATTATTTTATTATTTTAAATTATTTGCTTTTAAGCTGACTATTTCGTTGAAATTTAGTTTTTGGTTTTGTGTTTGGGTTAACATAAAATAACCTTGTCTTAAAAATTGAATTCGAGTGTGATTAGTGTTTTGGGCTAAATTATTTTCAACAAAACCTTGTTTGATTTGCCAAGATTCTTGATTAAAGTCGTTATTTTGTGTTAAAAGAGGGAAAAAATAATTAAAAGTAGCTGCCAAAGCGGTTTTGCTTTCGACAAAATGAATAGTACCGTTTGGTTTTCTACCTTTAAAACCACTACCACTTTTAGTTTCTGGATCATAGGTGGCAAGTATTTCAATTACTTCCCCTTGATCATTTTTAATGACATCACAAGCTTTGATGAAATAAGCATGCAATAAACGCACCTCTTCACCTAAAACTAATCTTTTGTATTGAGGATTGGGTTTGGTGATAGCAAAATCATCTTTTTCGATATACAAATGACGAGAAAAAGCAACATGTCTTATTTTTGTATCATGACATTCTTTCGGAAAAAAAGGAGCTTCTAGTTGCTCTATTTGATTCTCGGGATAATTAACGATTGTCACTTTTAAAGGGTTAATAACTGCCATTCGTGGAAAAGCTTGGGCTTTGAGATTATCTCTGACGCATGATTCTAACATTTCTCTTTTAACTTGAGAGTTAACTTTTGATAAACCAATTTCTAACACAAAATTTTTAATTGCTTGCGGGGTATATCCTTTGTGGCGAATTCCTGATAAAGTAGGCATTCTAGGATCATTCCAACCATTAACTTTTTTTTCTTCTACTAACGCTTTGAGATATCTTTTGCTCATTAAGGTTTGGGTTAAATTTAGGCGTCCAAATTCAATTTGACGGGGGATATGTGAAACTTTGGTTTCTCGAATAACCCAATCGTATAAAGGTCTGTGATCTTCAAACTCTAAAGAACATAATGAGTGGGTGATCTTTTCGAAAGCATCTTCTAAAGGGTGGGCAAAATCGTAAGTCGGATAAATATACCAATGTTTTTTTTTCAATGTAAAAGCCGAAAGAACGCGGTATAAAACAGCATCTCTTAAATTGAGGTTAGGGCTTGCCATATCAATTTTAGCGCGCAAAACCTTACTGCCTTCTTTGAAAACACCTGCTTTCATTTTTTCGAAAAGGACAATATTTTCATAAATACTACGATTACGATAAGGCGAATTGATTCCTTTTTCTAACAAGTTTCCTCTTGATTTTGTAATTTCTTCAGCAGTTAGGTCATCGACATAAGCTTTTCCTTGCCTAATTAAAAAAAGTGCTTTTTCGTACATTTGTAAAAAATAATCAGAAGCAAAGGTGATTCGATCAGGTTTGTAACCGAGCCATGTTAAATCTTGCAAAATAGCATCAACATAAATTTGTTTTTCGTTAGTAGGGTTAGTATCGTCATAACGCAAAATAGTTTTGCCGTTAAAGATTTTTGCCAATTCAAAATTAACAATGATGGCTCTAGCGTGTCCTAAATGTAAAAAACCATTGGGCTCGGGCGGAAAACGGGTAATAATTTGTTGGTATTTACCTTGTTCTAAATCTTTTTGGATGATGGTTTTAATAAAATTAGAGTTTAGTTGTAGTTCTTTGTTGTTTTTCATTTTTAAAAGCTCGTTTCTAGAATGTTTATGTTTTTGAGATTTTATCTTTTTACAAAAACCCTCTAATAATTATTTTATCAAAAGAAGTTATGATAAATGAAAATATTTGCTTTGGTAGTATTAAAAAAAGTAAATAGTATAATATTAATAAGTGCTAAAAGGAGTTGTTTTTAATATTGGTTTTGTTTTTAAAAAAACTAAAATTATAGAAATTAATTTTTTATTTAATCCTGAAAATGTATTTTAATAACAATATATCCTAATAATAAAAAAAAGTCATTGTTTTAATAATGGTCTTTTTGTTGCAAAAACTAACCAATTTGAAAAAATAACAAAAATAATCTAACCTGCCTTCATCTTCAAAAACTAATCACACAAGAAAAATACGACTTTTATGTTTAAAAACCAAATTTATATACACTATAAATTCGATGATAAAAAAATTGACTGCAATCTTTGAATACAACCCCTAAAATTGTAAATTAACCAATATACAACACTACAACAACAAAACAATTTAGCTACATCTTTGAATATAATCCAATAACTGAAAAAAAATCAAGAAACTAAATACCAATCCGATGGTTCGGTTCAATCAGTATAAATTTTTAACCAAATATTCACCAAAGACTAGCTAATAACTAGTCTTTTTTTGTTATTAAACACAACATCTAATATTAATTGTTACATATCAAAAACAACACCCACTCAAACCCTCAAAAAGTGTTATAATATTATATATTAAAAACAAACAGGAAAAAGAGTTAGGAAAAAAATATGACAGAACCATTAGCATTTACATTGCGACCAACTACCATAAGCCAAATTATCGGACAAAATCATTTAATTAACGATCAAAATGGCATCATTTCGAAAATGATTAAAAATAATTTTGTTAGTTCTTTGATTTTTTATGGTGAACCAGGAACCGGTAAAAGTAGTATGGCACAAGCATTAGCAAATGATTTGAAATTAGAATATATCATTTTTAACGCCGAGATAGATAAAAAAACCAAGTTAGAAAAAATCATCGAATCTGCATCACTTAACTCAAATTTGATCCTTATCGTAGAAGAAATCCACCGCATGAATAAAGACCGTCAAGATATCTTGTTACAATATTTGGAAAACGGTCATTTAATTATGTTCGCTTGCACTACTGAAAACCCTTATTTTGTGATTAATCCAGCTATTCGTTCAAGAGCTAATATCATTAAATTAGAAAGAATCACTGCCTTACAAATGGCAACCGGTTTGCAAAAAATAATTATCAACAAAAAACTACCATTAACTATCAAAACTGAGGCGCTAATGTTGATTTGTCAATTATCTAGCGGAGATTTGCGTATTGCCATTAACACATTAGAATTGTGCCTCAAATTATACCCCGAAAAAGAAATTAATAATACTATCGTTAACAACTTTTTCCCCTTTGCTAATTTGGTTAATTTCAAAGATGCAGATGAACATCATAACTTAAAATCAGCTTTGCAAAAATCAATTCGCGGTAGTGATGTTGATGCGGCTTTGCATTATTTTGTCAGATTATTACTAAGTGGCGACCATGAAGCGTTATTACGGAGAATGTTGATTACTGCTTATGAAGATGTGGGTTTAGCTAATCCTGCCGTTATTTTACATGTCAAAACTGCTATTGATGCTTTTCGTCAAATCGGATTACCAGAAGGTCGTATTCCGTTGGGTTTGGCAATTGTAGAAATGTGTTTGAGTGAAAAATCCAATAGTGCTTATTTAGCCACCAATCAAGCTTATAAAGATGTTTTAAACGGTAAAGTCCCGCCAATTCCTAGTCATTTACACGACACTAGTTATGCTTCGGCCAAAAAATTAAATAATGGGGTTGGTTATCGATATCCTCATCATTTCGAAAATGATTACGTCAAACAACAATATCTTCCGAAAGAATTGCAAGGATCGATTTATTACCGACCAAAATTACACAATGAATACGAAAAACGCATTAATGAGTTATATAAACGATTTAAACAAAATACTAAATGATGTTTTTAATAGATTATTATTCGTAACCAAAAAATAACAAAATAACTTGACTTTTGGAAGCAAAAAGATTACAATATATAACTGTAGGAATGTTTTTTCATCTCCTATGATTTAATATATTTTATAAGAAAGAATTCAAACAACAATGCAAGGAAACCGATTACGAGTTTCTCAAACATTCATTGTTTTTAATTTGTTAGTATTAATTTTTACCTTTTTTTTAAACAACATTAACCTATTCGCCCAAAGAACAATAAAATCAAGCGATAAGAAAAAAATAACTATAACAAACGATCAAAACCCTTTAAACAATGGTGTTTGGGTTAAAAAAAACGGTGAAGATTTCAAAGAAACTCAAGAACAACTTGATGCTTTAAATTTGCAAGATTTAAAAAAACTAAAAGATTTAACTCTCATATTTCCCCAAAACAAAAGACATATTGCAAAATTTAGATATTATAAACAAAATCAACAATTATCAAAAGAAGATATCATTAAAGCTTTAAATCAATTAATTAAAGATAACAATCTTTCAACAACGATTGAAGCAGATGATTTTCTAATAGAAAACAGCGCCTTTAAAGAAGTTTATTACGAAGATGACGAAGGAGAACAATGGGAAGGTCTTTTTAGAGTAGAAGATTTGATGGGTAATAGTCTTGAATTTACTTTCACCAAAGATATCTTGAATTTAGATGATATTATTGATAACACCGATTTAGGAGTTATTTCTATTAAAAAAGATATTAACCTTGAAGAAAGAAAAAACTTAGTTTATCAAGCAATTATAGCTAAAAATCCTAATTTAAAAGATAAATTTTTGCCTAAAGATTTCGAATTTGAACCTCAAAATAAAACTTTTAATCATATCCAAAACTCAATTAGTCAAATTGAACACAATGAATATGATGGCGAACTTTTATTAGAAATAAATTATCAAACCATAAAACAGATAAAATCAGAAACATTTAAGGTTTATAAAAACATCTTAATCGTTATTTCTTTTTTGGTGTTGACTTTAATCATTTTTCTTTTTAACCCAAAAAAAACAAAAAAACCAATAAATACAACATCTTAGCCAAATTATGTTTTTACAAAACACTAACAAAAAAATTTATCACAATAAAAAAAAGAATCCAAATTGTTTATTAACAGTTTGGATTTTTTTATTTATAGTTCTTTGGACAACAAAAAAAGCTTAAATTTTTAAGTTTTTGTGCTTTTGCAACGATGGAAAGTATTTTTTTATTTCTTATTTTAATTTTCGGTTTTTGCTAGTTTTTAACTTGTTTTTTTGATTATTTTTTGATTTTATCATGCTTTTGGTACTAATTTTGATTTGGATGCCCATTATTAAACTATTTAAAAAAATTTAATTTGAGTAATGTTTTTTGGTGTGATTTGGGCTTAGCTTTGATATTTTTGTAAGCATTAAAATGTATTTTGCATATCAGCAAGCAAAAAATCTCATAAACTAAAAAACTATTTTTTACCAATGGATGCTAATCGTTGATGTTGTAAAAGTGTTATTTTTGCAATTATCTAAACAATAATCTATTAATTAAATTTAGTAACAATTATGACAAATAAGAACCAATAGTTGCTTTTGTGATTAATTTTTTATTGTTTTTAATTAGATAACTTTTATATAAAAAATAAAATTTATTTACAGTTAAAAATGAGCAAAAAAGATAAAATTTGAGCCAAACTAAAAACAGTTTGACTTTTTTTAATATAAAAAATAAAAAAACTAATTAAGTATTCATAAAGAAAATTGGTCAATGTGCATAAGCCATGTTTTGTTCTTGTTAAAAACAAGTGTGATCATTTATCTTCTACTCAAAAAGTAGTGTAAAACTAATTTCATTTCATCGTTTTACATGCCCCTACCATTTTTTGGGTTGCTAGCTTGAGGGGTTTATCGCGTTTCACCTAATTATTTCTAATTAGCTCGTCTCTGTGACACTTTCAGTTTTTGTTTCATAGATTCAATAAGATAAATCCTTAGATATCAAAAAACGCCGTTACTTTTGAAACCAAAAATACTCTAAGTTATTTATTCCTTAGACACAAACACTACATACAATCGCAGCATGTGCTAGCATGGACTTTCCTAAGCTTAAAAAACAATTAATTTTTTCTTTAAACCTCAATCACCTTCCATTGACCTTCTTTATTTTATCAAATAATAACTATATTGATATAGTAAAAATAATGAATTAAAAAAAAGAAACAATAATAGCTGCTGTTATAAACAAAATCAAAGAAACCAATGATATTAAAATAATTTATAATGTAGAAGATGATTGGGAGGTTGGTTAGTTAGAAGGAGGCATTTTATGTGGTGCTAGAGTTTTTTAATTGTGTTGTTGTTAATTTTGTGTTTAATACTGTTGAAGTTTGTCAAGTTCTTTTAGTTTTTTTCTAATTTTTGATTTTAAATTTTTTTTAGAATGCAAAAACAATTAATTATTAAAAAAAAGAGACTTTAAAAGTCTCTTTTATTTTTGTTTTTTGGAATTATGAATGAATAATCCAATTAATACAGTTAAAGTAATAGTTAAAAAGATAGTTAAACAAATCAATATTGTTTTACTGTTGTTACTACTTTCTTCTGGTTTTGAAGTTCCTTCAGTTGTTTTAGTTTCTGGAGTTCCTTCAGTTGTTTTAGTTTCTGTATTTCCTACAGTTGTTTTAGTTTCTGTATTTCCTTCAGTTGTTTTAGTTTCTGGAGTTCCTTTATTTTCTTCTGCTTTTGGAGCTGTTTGATCTTCTGCTTTTGGAGCTGTTTGATCTTCTGCTTTTGGAGCTGTTTGATCTTCTGCTTTTGGAGCTGTTTGATCTTCTGCTTTTGGAGCTGTTTGATCTTCTGCTTTTGGAGCTGTTTGATCTTCTGCTTTTGGAGCTGTTTGATCTTCTGCTTTTGGAGCTGTTTGATCTTCTGCTTTTGGAGCTGTTTGATCTTCTGCTTTTGGAGCTGTTTGATCTTCTGCTTTTGGAGCTGTTTGATCTTCTGCTTTTGGAGCTGTTTGATCTTCTGCTTTTGGAGCTGTTTGATCTTCTGCTTTTGGAGCTGTTTGATCTTCTGCTTTTGGAGTTTCTAATTCAGTTTGGTCTGTTAGTCTATCATCAGAATGATTATCATTTTGCGCATGCACTATACTAAAAAAGAACATATTAAAAAAGAATAAAAAAAGAGGTAAAAGGCAACTTGTCAAAAATAAAAGTTGTCGCTTTTTGTTTTTAAAATTAGGCATAAAAAAATAATTTCTCCCTTGCAATTTATATTTTTAAAAATTAAAAAAAACAAAAAATGTAATCACTTTTTTTAGATGTTGCTAATCTTTGCCTACCTTTCCCAGTTTACCAACAATGAAAAAACAATCTCATTATTATTTCCATTATACATCACAAAAAAACAAGTTTTATGCTTGAAAAATGTTTTTTTATTTCATTTTAACTAGTTATTTTAGATTAGTATTGATTTTTAGTATTTTTTTAAATGAACTAATGTCTGCTTTGCTTTTTCATTTTTTTGTTTGTTGTTCTAAACCATTTGATTAAAAAATACTCCTTTCTTGTTTTTGACTTTAAAATATAGCACTACTATATTTACTATAATTATAACATCAAAATAAAAAAAATACAAATTAAACGCTTACCAAAACCCTATTTAATAAGTTTTTTTACTTGTTTTTATGATATTTTTTAGGTCTTTGAAATAACTTATTAAAATAAAAAAAGACTACCCTTTTAAGATAGTTTTTTTTATGAAATTACATTTAATAGTTGTTAGTGATTTCTATTTTTTTAATTTTGTAATTGATTTTAAAACCTTTATTGTGGTTTTTTTAAAATCATCTTACTTTACTTTTCTAATTGTGTTGTTGATTTTGAGTTTGTTAAGTTCTTTGAGTTTTTTTATAATTTTTTGATTTTAACAAAATCATTTTTTTAGAATACAAAAAAATTAATTATTAAAAAAAAGAGACTTTTAAAAGCCTCTTTTATTTTTGTTTTTTTTGTTTTTTGGAATTATGAATGAATAATCCAATTATTGATGAAATTACAATAATAATTAAAAAGACAGTTAAACAAATAAATGTTGTTTTGTTAACGTCATTTTTTTCTGTTTTTTGATTGTTTGTAGCTGGTTGATCTGTTGTGTCAGTTGCTGTATCTGGTGAAGTGGATTGAGGTGTTGTGTCAGTTGCTGTATCTGGTGAAGTGGATTGAGGTGGTGTGTGAGTTGATGCTAATTCTTTTTGAATTTCTGATATAATTTGTGATTTAATTTCTGATATAATTTGTGATTTTATTATATTTATTTGTTTTTCGGTTATTTGCCCTTGATCGCCCTTGTCTCCTTTTTCGCCTTGATCGCCCTTGTCTCCTTTGTCTCCTTTGTCTCCTTTGTCTCCTTTTTCACCTTTTGGTCCTGTTTCTCCTTGGATTCCTTGGTCTCCTCTTTCTCCTTGATCGCCTTTTTCACCTTGTGGGCCTCGTTCTCCTTGGATTCCTTGGTCTCCTCTTTCTCCTTGATCGCCCTTGTCTCCTTTTTCTCCTTGATCGCCCTTGTCGCCTTTTTCTCCTTGATCGCCTTTTTCACCTTGTGGGCCTCGTTCTCCTTGGTCTCCTTTTTCGCCTTGGTCTCCTTTTTCTCCTTGATCGCCCTTGTCTCCTTTTTCGCCTTGGTCGCCCTTGTCGCCTTTTTCTCCTTGTTCTCCTCTTTCTCCTTTTAGCAATTGTAATTCTTTGGATTTAGTTTGTGCTTCTACTGCTGCTATTCTTATTTGAGCTTCTTGAGTTTTTTGAGTTGCTTCTTTTGCTGCTTCTCTAACTATTTCTGGAGCTTTTGTTTTCTCTGAAGCTTTTGGAGGTCGTTCACTATCAAATTCGCCAGTGGATTTAAAATATTTTACCTTATCAATACTTCCTTCGGGTGTAAAATAAGTTGTTTTAGTTTTGCCAGTGGTTGATTTATGTTCTTCTATAGATTGAAGAGTTTTGCCGTCGGGGTGGTAATGAGTTTGTTTAACTTCTCTGCCAGTGTTTGGGTCAAAATCACTTATAAAATCAACTTTTATTCCGTCGGATTTAAAATTAGTTGTTTTAACTAGAATATCATTTTTTGGGTTAAATTCATTTATAGATTTAATTGTTTTTCCGTTAGGTCCAAAATTAGTTGTTTTAGCTAGTTTGCCGAATGAGTCAAAATCCTTTATAGAAATAATTGTTGTTTCGTCAGGTTGAAAATTAGTTGTTTTAGCTAGTTTGCCAGTGGTTGGGTTAAATTCATTTTTAATTATAGAATTAATTGTTCCGTCAGAGTTGTAGGTAGTTTGTCTAAAAGGGGTACCAGTGGTTTTGCTAAACTCAGTTATAGTATCAATTTTGTTGTTTCGGTGAAGAATAATTTTAGTAAATGTAGCTTCTACTTCGCCAGTAAAATCTTGATGTCTTACTTTTATTTTATTGCTCATCTGTTGATCAACAAGATTAATTTTGAATTTTTGTCGGTCTACTTGTCTTAAATCAGTATTTTTCTCTAACAATTTATTTATAATTATTTCAATTTGATTTGTATTTGTTATATTTAAATCTTCTAAATTGGTTTTTGTTAATTTTGTCTTTAATTCTTCGCTAAATGTAACTTCTACTTCACCAATAAAATTTGGATGTGTTATTTTTGCTTTGTCTTGGTTTTCAACAAATTGAACTGTTAATTTGGTTTTGTCTGTTAATTGAGTATTTTTATTTAACACTTTATCTTTAACTTTGCCTTCAGTTCTTGCATCTAAAGGCCCTAAATTAGTTATTTGTAATTTTGTGCCTAATGCTTTTTGAATACTAAATGAAACTTTTACTTTTCCCTGGAAATCATTAGATTTAACGTAGACATGTTTATTTGATGATCCACTAGTTGTAAATATCCTACCTGAGTTAGATGTTAAAGTATTTGAAACTACTTGTAAATCTTTATTTTTTAAATCAGGGTTCTTAGCTTTAATAGCTTTAATAATAGTTTCATTTAATGTGTTAGGTATTTTATCTAAATTAGTTTCTGTTAATTTTTGGCTTAATGCTGTTAAAGGTTCTTCTGACTCATCTTCAGCAAAATCGACATCAACATCCGTAATCTCTGTAATATCTCTTCCACTTGAGTTTGCACTAACCCCTGATGATAATGTGAAATAAAATGTGCATTCTCCTTGGTAATCATTAGATTTAACATTGACAGAATATTTAATTGATGGTCTTAGTTGTCCTATTTTCAATCCGCTTGTGTATCTTGAGTTTTGTTTTAATTCTCCTGAAAGTTCTAAATCTTTATCTTCTAAATTAGGGTGCTTTTTGCGAATAGCTGCAATAATAGTTTCATTTGATGTGTTAGGTATTTGACCTAAATCTTTATCATTTTTGTTATTTAAAATTGTGCTTAATTGGGGTCTATTATCAGCAGTTTCACTACTCCTACTAGGGCTACTATTAGAATTCCTACTAGGAGAGGGAGAATTCGATGCTCCATACACTGTAATAAAAAAGAATAAAAAAAGAGGTAAAAGGCAACTTGTCAAAAATAAAAGTTGTCGCTTTTTGTTTTTCAAATTAGGCATAAAAAAATAATTTCTCCCTTGCGATTTATATTTTTAAAAATTAAAAAAAGAAAAAATGTAATCGCTTTTTTTCGATGTTGCTAATTTAATGGGCTTTAAAAAAGCGATTAACCAATAAAGAAAAATCAATTTCATTATTACCTGATCATTATACATCAAAAAAAAAAAAAACCAAGTTTTATGCTTGACAAATGCCTTTTTATTTTAAATTAGTATTGATTTTTAGTATTTTTTTAAATGAGTTAATATCTGCTTTTTCATTTTTTTTTGTTTGTTATTGGTTACTTTCTTTTTGGATTTTAAAATAGTAATTTTTAAATATAATTAAATATAAATATAAAAAACTACTATACTTATAAGGGCGCCAAAGAGGCCTAAATATCGAGCTATCTAACCAATATGCCAGTGCCGATAAACACTGAATGGATATGGTCGGTCCGTTAAACGAAAGAATAATGGATTACAGCAGACTATAAAAGCGGATTGAGACGAAGTAGTTAGTCAAGAGGATACCGCCACCAAATTGTCCCATGGATAAGCCTGAAATGGTCTAAGAAGGAAAGCAGATGTAATCTTAGAACCTAATACGCAAACTACTGAAGCCGTATAGTCCAGAGTCTAACAGGATATATTATTTGTCTTGGTTAGTTTATCTAATTAACAGAAAGCCTGGAATCTCACCGACAGTCAGGAAAGACGTTAAAACATAAGCGGTTACTTCACCTAAAGGACAAAGGTAGATATTTAGAGTAACTTGGAGAATCCTAAAAGCTAGTTATTTAATTAACAAGTCAAGGAATAAATGCCGAGACGCTCAAGGATAAAGAAGCTATTTAATAGTCGTGGATAATTCAAAGTTAACATTGGAATATGCTAACACAATGACCCACCAGGGCGAAGGTTAATAACCTTTACAAGGCGAAAGTAGCTAGTAATTTACTATTTATTCACTGTAATCAAGGAAGGAGTTGATAAATATGTCAACAACTGTTTCAAATGAAACTAAGCTTTCGCGAACATTGAATAAGATCCTATATTGTTCTACAAATAACTATCCTCTAAAAAGAGAATTACAGCAAGGAATGAATAATCTACATAACACGTTAATTGCATTTAACAAAATTGCAACCAACAAAGGTGCGGGTACACCTGGAATTGATGGTAATACAATTGACAGTCTCAATCTTAAAAAATTAGAAAGATATCACAAGGAATACATCAGTAACAAGTACAATCCAAAGCCTGTTAAAAGAATATTCATTCCCAAAGACAACGATAAGGTTAGACCTCTTGGAATACCTACCATAAAAGATAGAATAGTCCAAAGAAGCCTTGAACAACTCTTAACTCCTTATCTTGAAAATCAATTCTTAGAATGGAGTTTTGGATTTAGAACTAAAAAATCCTGTCTTGATGCAATCAAACGCGTCAAACAGAGATTTAAGGGAATTGATTATATCATCAAAATTAACCTTAAAGGTTATTTTGACACAATCAATCATGAAACTCTTATGAAAACCTTGACGAAGTTTATACGCAAGAATAAAACTCTTTCAACCATTAACAAGTGGTTAAAAGCTGGGTTCATGAAAGATGGCATCAAATACGAATCTTTATCTGGTTCTCCACAAGGAGGAATCATCTCCCCATTACTTGCCAATGTATATTTACATTACATTGACATCAAAATGGACGAACTAATTAAAGAAGGAACACCAATAAGGAAAGCAAACCCAGGATATGGAAAAACATACCGTCAGGGAATGCATCATAAATTGGGGATTGATAGTCAAATTAACCTAAATCCAAAAACAAGAGTTGAATATATCCGATATGCCGATGATTTTATCATAGGAATTAAAGGGAAATATGACAAAGCTGAAACTATTAAAAACCAAGTGACTCAATGGCTAGAACAAGATTTAAAACTGACAGTTAGTAAAGATAAATCAAAAATTGTAAAAGCCAATAAGGGCACAAGGTTTCTATCCTACATGATTAGGGTAAATCCAACCAGTAGTAAACTCACCGAAAAAACCCACAAAAAATCCCTAAACGGTCGGGTACAAATCCAAGTTCCCAAAGCAAAAGCCAAGGAATATGGATATGAATACAATTGGTTAAGAAGAGGAAAGGTTAAGCATGATGAAACATTAGCAAATAGGGACGAATTAGAAATAATACGCACTTATAAGACAATCGTACGTGGAATCATCCAATACTTTTGTTTAGCTAACAATCTAAATGCATTAACCCATCTAACCTATCTAGCTGAGTATAGTTGTTTGAAAACTTTGGCAAGGAAACACAAAACGGCAATTGCCAAAGTGCGAAAAAAGTTTAATCGTAGCACAACTTGGTCAATTCCTTATTTAAACAAAGGGAAAACCAGATATGAGTCATGGATTGTTTACCCTTGGGATAAGATTAAGAAAATGCGTAGTTGTAAGAAAAATCCCGATATCATCATCAATCCTTATCTATTCCAAGGTCGTACGAATCTAACAGACCGCCTTAAAGCGGAAATATGTGAGAAATGCGGCAAAACAACCCAACTTCAAATCCATCACATTGGTACGGTTCGCAATGAAAACCGCAAAAGCGTGATGAATAAGAGTACAAAAGTGTTATGCATAGATTGTCATAGAAATATTACGAACCAACAAATGCATGATATCAGATTAAATAACAAAAGTAAAAGAACAAAAAAGAATAAATAGCTAATCAGCCGTAAGGCAAAATTAGTTCTCGAAAGAGAGTAAATTATGGAAAGCCGTATGCTTGGAAACTTGCTCGTACGGTTTGGACGGGGGCTGATTGTAAATAAAACAGCAAACGCAAATCGCTGAATAAGACGCAATTAATCTATCCGTATTAATTATACATCAAAAAAAAAAAAAACAAATCAAACTCTTAGTAAAATCATTTTACTAATTGTTTTCATTGTTTTTTAGTTTAATTATTTAATTGTAATAATTTTTGATAAAGTTTTTTTTCTTCCGAAGTAATTCTAGTAGGTGTTTTTAAATTAACAACTACATATTGATCACCTTTGCGATAAGAAGCATTCAGATAAGCAACCCCTTGATTTTTCATACGTAGTTTATTTCCTGATTGAATACCTGAAGGTATTTTTAAATTAACTTCACCATAAATAGTAGGAATTAACTTATTAACTCCTAAAACAGCTTCTGGTAAAGTAATAAAAATCTCTAAAATAATATCTTGTCCTTTTCTTATAAATACTTCATGAGAACGAATTTTAAAAATAACGTATAAATCACCTGCTTTTTTAGTTAAAGGAATAAAATTACCTTTACCACTAATTTGTAAAGACATTCCTTCTTCAATTCCTGCAGGTATTTTAAAACTAACTGACTGTTTTATTTTTTGGCGTTTTTGTCCGTGACAAGCATAACATTTATTTTTAATTTTTGAACCTTGTCCGCCACATCGAGGACATGTTTGTTGAGAACGAATATTACCTAAAAAGGTTCTTTGTTCAGTTATAATTTGGCCTAAACCGTTACAATAACTACATTCAACAATATCACTTGATAATAAAGCTCCTTTACCTTGACAAACTTGACAATCAGCTTCTACCATAATATCAATATTTTTAGAAGCCCCTAAAACTGAATCCATAAAACTGATTGTCATTTCAACTTTTTTATCATAATTAGCTTTTTTGTTACGCTTGCTAGTGCCAAAAAAATCTCCAAAAGAACTAAAAATGTCTTCTTCAAAACCTCCAAAACCAGAAAATCCTTGTGATCCTTGTGAATCGTGTCCAAAACGATCATAATTAGCTCTTTTGTTAGCATCACTCAAAACACTATAAGCTTCTTGAATTTCTTTAAACTTAGCTTCAGCATTAGTTTCTTTTGAAACGTCAGGATGATATTTTTTAGCAAGTCTAAGATAAGCTTTTTTAATTTCTGTAGGTGTTGCCTCTTTATTTAAACCCAAAATTTGATAATAATCTTTTTTTGTCATATTGTTGCTCCACCCCATAATTAAATCAAAGGGGTTTTACCCCTTTTTTAATTATTTTGATAGTTTATTTTTTTTCAAAATCTGCGTCTACCACTTCATCGACTTCATCTTTTTTATCAGAAGAAGCTGTTTTGTCTGAAGTGTTTGTTTTTTGTTGAGCTTGTTGAGCTTTTTGATAAGCTTTTACAGCGATATTTTGTGATTCTTTTGATAAACTAGCTGTTTTTTCTTTAATTAAAGCAATATCTTCGCCTTTTAAAGCAGTCTCTAATTCTTGGATTTCTTTTTCGATTTTTTCTTTTTCTTCGGAAGTTACTTCATCTTTTAAATCTTCTAAAGATTTTTTTGTTAAGAAAATCATATTATCAGCTTCGTTATGAACGTCAATTTTTTCTTTTTTAATACGATCAGCTTCAGCGTTTTCTTCTGCTTCTCGAATCATTTTTTTAATTTCTTCTTCGCTTAAACCACCACTACCTGAAATAGTAATTTTTTGTTCTTTTTGAGTACCTAAATCTTTAGCTTTAACAGAAACAATACCGTTTGCATCAATATCAAAAGTTACTTCAATTTGAGGAACTCCACGAGGAGCTGGTGGAATATCTGTTAAACGGAATTGTCCTAAAGTTTTGTTATCAGCTGCTAAAGGACGTTCCCCTTGTAAAACATGAATATCTACTGCTGATTGATTATCAGCTGCAGTGGAAAAGACTTGTTTTTGAGAAGTTGGAATTGTTGTATTTCTTTCAATCAACTTAGTAAAGACATTTCCCAAAGTTTCTATTCCTAAAGAAAGAGGAGTAACATCTAATAGTAAAATATCTTTAACATCTCCTGCTAAAATACCTCCTTGAATAGCAGCACCAATAGCAACTACTTCATCTGGGTTAATACTTTTATTAGGAGTTTTTTTCAATTCATTTTTCACTAAATCTTGAACAGCAGGAATACGAGTAGAACCACCAACTAAAAGAACTTGATCAATTTTTTCAACACTTAATTTTGCATCACTTAAAGCACGTTTTACTGGTACTAAACAACGGTCAACTAAATCTTTTGTTAATTCATTAAATTTAGCACGAGTCATATTATATTCTAAATGCAAAGGTCCTGCAGCACTCATAGTTAAGAAAGGTAAAGAAATTTGACTAGCAGTAACACCGCTTAATTCTTTTTTAGCTTTTTCAGCAACATCTTTTAAACGTTGCATCGCCATTTTGTCTTTGGATAAATCAACTCCATTATCTTTTTTAAATTCTTTAACTAAAAAATCAACAATTCTTAAGTCAAAATCATCACCACCTAAAGCGTTATCGCCTGCAGTAGAAAGCACTTCAAAAGTACCATCAGCTAAATTAAGAATAGAAACATCAAAAGTTCCGCCACCTAAGTCAAAAATTAAAATAGTTTGTTCTTTATTGGCTTTATCAACTCCATAAGCTAAGGCAGCAGCAGTTGGTTCATTAATAATACGTTTAACATCTAAACCAGCTATTTTACCAGCATCTTTAGTAGCTTGTCTTTGGGCATCATTAAAATAAGCAGGTACTGTAATAACAGCGCTACTTACTTCTGCTCCTAAATATTCTTCAGCTGTTTTTTTAAGATTAGATAAAATCATAGCACTAATTTCTTGCGGAGTATATTTTTTACCGTTAACATCAACAGTATAACTAGCTTCTCCCATGTGTCTTTTAATAGAACTAATTGTGTTAGGATTTGTAATCACTTGACGTTTAGCGATTTCTCCTACCATGATATCATTACCTTTAAAAGATACTACTGAAGGAGTTGTTCTTCCACCTTCAGCGTTAGGAATAACTTTTGCTTCTCCGCCATCCATGATAGCAACACAAGAATTAGTTGTTCCTAAGTCAATTCCAATAATTTTATTAGTTTTTGCCATTTTCATCACTCCATTCATTTACTTGAACCATTGCTGGTCTTAAAATTTTTTCTTTATATAAATAACCTTTTTGTAAAACCTTTAAATTAGTTTTATTAGGTTTTTTTCGATCAGAAATTGTTTCAATTGCATGATGCAAGGCAGGATCAAATATTTTATCTAATGCCTTAATTTCTTCGACTCCTTCGGTTTGTAAAACATTTTGAATTTGTTGCTGAATCATTCGAAAACCTGATAAATATTTTTTTAATAATTCGTTATCAGTTGAATATTCTAAAACTTTTTCTAATTGTTCTAAAGGCATCAATAAATCGCCAATAAAATTCATAGAAGCATATTTAACATCTTGGATATTTTGTTGTTTAGAACGTTTTTTAAAATTGATTAATTCAGCTTGATTTTTTAAAATTTGTTCATCAAACTCTTTTTTTTGTTGTTCTAATTGGAGTTTTAATTTATTGATTTCTTTTTCTAATTCTTTTTCTTGATTGTTTTCTTGATTATCGCAATTGCAGCAATTACAATTATTAGCTTGAGTTTGAGAATTAGATGTTTCTTTTTGTTTTAAATTTTTATTTTCTTTTTCTTTATTATTTTCTTGATTATCGCAATCACAACAATTACAACTATTAGCTTGAGTTTGAGAATTAGATGTTTCTTTTTGTTCTGATTGTTTTAATTCTTTTTCTTGATTATTTTCTTGATTATCGCAATTGCAGCAATTACAATTATTAGTTTTAAGATTGTCAGATTTATCAGCATTAATTTTTGATTCTGGTTGTTTTGGGATTTGGGTTTTGTCATTATTTTTTTCTGATGATTGTGTGTTTTTTTCGAAAAACATTTTGAACCTCTTTTCTAGATTAACATTCTAAATATTACTTATTCTTTGTTTAACTTCGATAAATGAACTGATAAATATTCTAAAAGGGGAATTATTTTCGGGTATTTCATCCAAGAAGGGCCTAAAATTGCAATTGTTCCTTTTTCCGAGGTGTTAATATCGAAAGGGATCGAAAGAATCATATAATCTTTGACAGGGGTTAATTGTAACTCATTCGAAAGTTTAAACGACAATCCTTCTTGATTGAGCATAATTTTGAGCAATTCTTTACGTTCTAAAAGGCTCATAAATTTTTTAATTAATTCGAGATTGCTAAATTCTTTTTTTTCAACCATTTTAGAAACGCCTGCAAAATACATATTCTTAGAAGCAAAACTACTAAAAGCTTCAATAAATAAGGCGATTAATTGCTCTTGAAAACGAATATATTTAGCAATGGTTTGTTTGACAAAATCGTTTTGGATAATCGCTACAGCTTCCGATAAATATTTTCCAGCAAGCAAATCACTGATAATTTTGACAACATCTTTTAAGTCATGGATGCTAATTTCTTTGGTTTGATCCAAAGAGATATTTTGATGTTGGACATTTCCTTTGTCAGTAATAATTAAAATTAAAGCTTGAACGTCACTTAAAGGAATAAAATCAATTTTTGTGATTTTACTACGATTAAAAACATCAGACCCAATTGCCATAGCAGTGTAACTAGTTAAATTATTTAACAAATTAAGTGCTTCTTTAATAACTTGGTCTTTGCCAAAACTTTTTTTTTGTACTACGCCATCAATCAAAGGAAACAAATTGGCTACATCGTTGTCTCTAGTTAATAAATGAGTCAAATAATAAGTATAGCCTTTAAACGAAGGGACTCTACCACTGGAAGTATGATTTTTTTTCAAAAACCCTTCTTGTTCTAATTGCATCATATCATAACGAACAGTAGCGCTACAAAATTTCATTTCTGTTAAATAAAGTAATGATTTAGAGCCTACTGGTTGTCCTTTTTGGGAATAGTTTTCAATGACAGCTTTTAAAATTAATTTTTTTCTATCTGAAAGCATAATCGACACCTCTTGGCACTCAAATTAACGATTGCCAATAATATTATATTCTTTTTTAATCATAATGTCAACTATATGTCAACTATTTTTTTAAATATCTTTTTTTGACTAGTTTTTTAAGTTGGTTTTTGGTTGTTTTTAGAAATTTTACTTTTAGTTTTTAAATCTAAGACATAAAAAGAGTTAGCAATTTAAGGCAAGCTAAAAAGGCTACCGAACCAAACAACAAAAAAATTAACTATAAAAGTTGATCTTCGTTGTTAAAAATAATTTAATTTGATATGACAGTTGATATAATATTCGGTTTTTAACACAATATTTTTTTAACATTATCAAAAAAACTAGAAAAAAACAAAATAACAATATGAAATCAATCTTTAATTCAACGAAAAGAACCCAAAATTAAAAATAGTACTGGCACTTGAAAAATAGTACAATTATTTATCTTTATTAAAAAAATTAAGGACTATATAGAACAACAATATCTGTTTTTCGTGTTTTAACACAAAACTTATATACTACATACATTTACGATAAGGTATAATAAGGCAAGTTGATCACAAATGTTTGTCGTTTGGTATCAAAATAATTAATAACCCTTTTTTTAGATACATTGATTATCGTTTAGAAAACTTATTTTTTGTTCTGGCAGTTATTTATTATTATTTGATGTTTTTGCTTTCAAAAGAAGTGTAATTATGATATACTAAAAGTAATGATACATGTTTTGAGAATCTAATTCTTTTAAAAATTTAAAAAAAATCAATTATTTCAAACTAAACTAGGATTAAAGGAAAATTTATGCTATTTTACAATAAATTGCTATCTTTGTTCAAAAAAAAGCGAGAAGAAAAAGATTTTTTTTCGCCTTTTTTGCAAGAATTTAAAAAAATATTGATGCAATTTAAACAATCAGCAATTAATGAATTTGATTCTCATAATAAACTTATTTATGACGAACAAACCTTGCAAACCGAGTACCAATCTTTAAAAAAAACTATTAATAAAAAATATTATAAAATGTTGCTTGTTTTCAATATCAAACTTACAAAATTAGTTCGTCACCAAAAAATTGTTTTACAACAAAAATTAAATAAAGAAACCAAAAAAACATCTTTTTTTCATCAAGAAATCAATTTACAAAAAATAAAAAATAAAGCCAAAATTAGTTATTTAATGAAAGCTTTTCAACGAGAAATTCAAAACATCAAAAAAAAATATCATCAGAAAGAAAAAAAAATTTTATCCCAAATAAGCCACAAAAACAAAGATATTGATGATTCATTAATTCATTTTGAACAACAAAAAAAGCAATTAGAAACTAAAAGAAAATCTGAGCATCAGTTGTTGCATCAAAATTTTTATACCACAGATTTTAATCTAAACCAAAAAAATAAAAACATCTATCAACAATTAGCTTTAGAATTAAAAACCATAGAAGTTAAAAAAAATAATAATTTAGCCAATATTGAGCAAATACATGCCCACAAAATGGAGCTATATCAAAAAAACATCAATAAAACCCATAAAATATATCAAATCAAATTAAACGATCACGATCAAGCCTTTGATGCAATTAAAGTCAAACACGAGCAAAAACAAACTTGGATAAAAACCCAAAAACAAATTTTTTTTCATAAGACAAGACCTATTTCTTTTTTGCATTCACCATTTGGTGGCCTTTATTTTCATTTGCCTGATTTAAACGCCCAAAAAGAAAAAAATAACCTTTATTATCAACACCAACAAAATGAATTATGGTTTTTAAAAGAAATAACTTTATGGAAAAAAAAATACAATTTAATTAATATCAACCATAAAAAAGCCATTAATTATTGGCGTTTAGAAAAACAAAAGCAAGAAGAAATTTATCAAAAATATCAAAACATTTTTAACCAAATTTATAGTTATCATACACAAAGAATCAATTATTTATTTGCTCAAAAAATAAACGATATCCAATTGCAAATAAAAACCTTCAAAACTATCTATGACAAAGATAATGCTATTTTTGATAACCAAAAAGATTATCAAGAAACTTTTTTTTCTTATCATCAAACCACTTTAACTTTAAGACGAGCCAACAATGATTTTCAAATGGAATATTATCGTGATTTTTTTCACAACCAAATAGCTTTTGAATTAAAAAATACAAGCATTATTTTACAATTGAAATTAGAAAAAATTAAAATACACTTAAATGATTTAATTAAAATCATAGATTTAAAAAAAGAAATTAGTTTTTTGGAAAATCAAATTAGTTATTATGAAACATTACAAGAAGATGATTTTATGGGTTATCAATTATATAGATCCAAAGACAAGCATTTTTTTTTGAAAGAACTTGATTTGCAAGAAGCATATATTCATTATCTTGCACAAAAACAACTTTTAAAACAACACCAGCTTTTAACGATTATTAAACAAATGCAAGATAAAAATTATCAAAAAACTACCATTTTAAAACACTTAAATCAAAAAATACTTGCTTTTAAGGCTTCTTTTGGTAATAAAATTTGTCTTTTAGAAGAAAATGTGCTTTTTGAGTTTCAACAAATGCTTAATTATGATATAATGAGTAATATAGAAACACAATTTACTCATTTTTGTTTTTTTCAAGAAAAAAAATATTTATTTAAAAAACAACAAATTTTAGATAAATTAGAAATTTTAGAACAACAAATCATTTTGTGCGACAAACAATTATCTTTTCTAAGTGAAAAAAGTCAAATTAAAAATATTAATGATAATTCTAAAGTTTTATGGCAGCAAGTTCCAGCACCTTTAGAACGAATTTATCACCAAATTAATCTTAAAAAGGAAAAATACAACAAACAAAGCAATTCTTTGTCTCAAAAAGAAATCAAAATAACTAATCATTATCATCAAAAAATAAAAAATTATACTCAAAAATATCAGCAAACAATTCATCAAATCCAAATATTACAACAAAAATTAGAAGTTTTGTGGAAACAATTGCCCTTTGACAATTATTTAATTCAATTGCACCCATTAATTGTTGTCAAAAAAATTTCTTCGTCATTTTTTTTCCAAACTTGGCAATGCATTTTCCAAAAAATTATGCAAGTTATGTTTTTTTTAAACTCTGATCAAAATAATTTTTGGCAAAAACATCAATCTTTTTTGAATTTTGGCATAAAACAAACACAAATTAAGCCTAAAAAACAATTCAGCAATCAAACTCAGATAGAACACATGTTAAAATTATTAGATATTTGGAACGAAAAAATATTTTATCAACAACGAAAAGTTTTGTTACAAAGTTTTAATCGAAAGAAAATCTACAAACAACAAGAATTAGAAAGAACCACTCATTTAATGAAGCAAAAAATTGAGTTGTTGAATGAAAACTTAAGCGATGCTCTAAGTAATTTAAAACATGTTTTTGACCAAAAACAAATGCATCTGCAAACAACATTGCATTTGTCGCAAAAAGAGTATTTGGAAAAAATGCAACAACAAAAGTTGTTTTTAGAAAACAAAAAAATAGCCATTAAACGAAAAAATAATGACATTTTTAAAAATTTTATTGCTAATAAAACAAAAATTTTAAAAATCTTTCATCAAAAAGAAAAAGATAATCAAAACCAAGTTGCCAAAATTAATCAAAAAATTAAAAATAGGCAAAATACTTTGTATCGAAACATTCAAACTTCTTTGTGGAAGCAAAAATTTAAAAACTTATTTTTGCAATGGTCCTTGTGGCGACAAAAATACAGAAAAACACAAGAAATTAATAGTCATTATAAAAAAATAAATAAGAAAATTAAACGAGAAATTGTCTTTGAAAAAAGCATTTCTTAAAACATGATTTGCATTTTTTGTTATCAAAAAGGAGAAAAAATGGCAGTTAAGAACCAAATTTTAATTGAAACTAAAAATTTATCAAAACACTTTGTAGTTAAAAAAAATTTTTTGCAAGAAGATACTTTGTTATACGCTAACCAAAACATCAATTTATCTATTTTTAAAGGTGAAACTTTGGCAGTTGTAGGGGGTTCTGGTTCTGGGAAATCCACTTTAGGACAAGTCCTTTTGCAATTACAAAAACCTTCTTCAGGGCACGTTTTTTATCACCAAAATAATACTATTAATATTGATTTAACTAAAATCAGCAACAAAGAAAAACGTTTTTTGCGTAAAGATTTACAAATTATTTTTCAAGATCCTTTTTCTTCGCTTGACCCTCTTTTTAAAATATCTGATATTATTGGCGAAGGTCTTTTGATTCATAAAATGGTTAAAAACAAAAAAGACCCTTTATATAAAAAAAAGGTTTTAGCGATTATGGAAAAATGTGGGGTTGACTTGTCTTTTTATGAACGCTATCCCCATCAATTATCAGGCGGCCAAAGACAAAGAATTGCTATTGCACGTGCTTTGATTCTTAAACCTAAATTTGTTGTTTGTGATGAAATAGTTTCTGCTTTAGATGTTTCAATTCAAGAACAAATCTTGCGTCTAGTTAATGATTTAAAAAAAGATTACAAGCTTACTTTTTTATTTATCACTCATGATTTAGGAGTTGCTCGTTATTTAAGTGATAGAATTTGTGTTATGTATTTAGGTAAAGTGATTGAAATTGCTAAAGTAGAAGATATTTTCCAAAACCCTTGTCATCCTTACACTAAGCAACTATTAAACGCTATTCCTAAATTAAAAACCCAAAATCAAGCTTTAAAGGAATATGAAGTCACTTACGAACAAAAAGACTTCCAGTTTTTATTTCAGACTGGGCAAGCAGATTTAGATTGGCATCAAGTTTCGCCTGATCATTTTGTTGCTTGTACTTTAAAAAATAATAAAGGAAAAACTAAAATATGAGTTTATTACAAATTAAAGACTTGCATACTTATTTTCAAACTCAAAAAGGGTTAATTAAAGCGGTTCGTGGAGTTTCTTTTGAAATTCAAAAAGGAAAAACCCTTGGCATAGTGGGAGAATCAGGAAGTGGTAAAAGTCAAACAGCGATGTCTATTTTGCAATTATTTGAAAAAAATCAAAAAATCTACCAAGGCAAGATTATTTTTGAACAAAAAATAATTTCTGAATTTAAAGAAAAAGAAATGCAAAAAATTCGTGGTAACAAAATAGCAATGATTTTTCAAGATCCAACCACTAGTTTGAACCCTGTTTTTAAAATTAAAAATCAAATTATAGAAGTTTTAATGTTGCACCGTAATATAAACAAAAATGAAGCTTATCAAAGAAGTTGTGAAATTTTAGAAAAAGTCAAAATACCTAATGTTAAAAGAATTATGGAATCTTATCCACATCAATTATCGGGCGGAATGTGTCAAAGAGTGATGATTGCGATGGCATTAGTTTGTCAACCTAAACTTTTAATTGCTGATGAAGCAACTACCGCTTTAGATGTAATTGTGCAAAAAGAAATTCTTAATTTAATTAAGGATTTGCAAAAAGAGCAAAATACTGCTGTTTTGTTTATCACTCATGATTTGGGAGTAGTCTCGCAAGTAGCTGATGATGTAATTGTAATGTATAAAGGTAAAGTAGTCGAAAGTGCTCCAACTCAACAAATTTTAACTAATCCGCAACATTCTTATACGAAAAATTTATTAGCTAATTTTTTGAAAACAGGGCTTAGTTATCAAAAAGTATAATAATCATGATAGTTGTAATGATTTTTTATTTAGAAAGAAGTTTTTAAAAAAACAGTAAATTTATCAAAATTTTTATCAATTATTCCCAAAATCAAAATATTTTTTTATTTTATTAAAAAATTAAATCTTCAAAATCTCCTTTTATCGTCAAAGATAACAAGTAAAATACTATTAAAATTATTTTGTCATGCATAAAACTTGTTTTTTATTTTTTTTTGGTGTATAATTATAATTAATAGTAAATTTCAAATTATTTCTAAAATTTGCTATTAGAGTTAAAAAAAGGAGCAAAAGAAAGTATGAATTTAACAAAATTCAAAAATTTTATTCAAAAAAATAAAAAACTATTAATTATAGCTAGTATTTTAGTTTTAGTGTTGTGTGGGATATTAGGATTTTTAATTTTTTTCCAAGAAAAAAAAGACACTAATCAACATGTTACTGAAGCTATTAATACTGATCTTCCAGGAATGGACCCAGGTAACAAAGACCACACTGGAAGTGTTAATGCAGATAGACTTTTTTGTGCAATACATGAAACCTTAATTTCTTTTGATCAAAATGGGAAAATACATCCTAAAGTAGCTTCAAAATGGGAAGAACAAGATAATGCTGTTATCTTTACTTTAAGAGATGATGTTTTGTTTAGTAATGAAAAAAAATTAACTGCTTCAGATATTAAATTTTCTTTTGAAAGAGCCAAAAACAAAGGCCATGATGAATATTTTTTTGAAAATATTGAGATTTTAGAAGATGGAAAAAAAATTCAACTTAAATTTGAATCTACTCCTATTTTTTTAATGGAAGCTATTTCTAAATTAAGAATTTTGAACCAAGCAGCTGTAGAAGCAAACGAACAAGAAGGTTTGAAAGTTGGTGCAGGACCTTTTAAATTCAAGGAATGGATCCCTGGAGATAAAATAGAATTAGAATTAAATGAAAACTATTATAAAAAAGAAGCTATTCAGGATAGTCCGAAAAAAATGACTTTTAAAATTATTCCTGACCCTGATACTGCTTTATTGCAATTAGGCGAAGGCAGTATTGATGCTGTTTTTGATTTTCCAGTAGATAAAATACAAAATGCTAAAAACCAAGAAGGAGTAAAAGTGGTAGAAAATAAAACTGCTAAATGTAGTTATTTATTTATGAATAACACTAAAACAAGTTTGGCAAAACGTAAGTTAATTGCAGCTGTTTTAAATATTCCTAAAATCATCGAAGAACTAGTTTTACCAGTGGAACAATTAAAAACTTTTGTGCCTGTCACTTCTATCGGTCATAATCCTGATATCCCGTCTCATTTTGTCCCGAATCAAATGGATGAAGTGAAAAGAAAAATTGAAGCTTTATCACAAGAAGATAAAGAAATAAAATTTGGCTTTTCTTTTAAAGAAAGTCAAGAAGTAATGAATAAAATCGCTGAACAATTAAGAAATGCTGGTTTTGCAGTTGAAACTGATAGACCAGATTTTAAATCATTTATTGCAAATGCCAAACAAGGGAATTATCATATGGCCTTTTTCTCAGATATGCATGAAATGTCATATGGTCATAAAGCCATGTTAGATTATATGTTCCCTGGTCAAACAATAGGAAGCAACCCGTCTCATATTCAACAAGACTCTGAGGTAACTTTACTTTTAAATGATGTCAAAGGGCAATTGAGTAAAGAAGATTATGTTTCCAAAGTGAAAAGACTGCAACAAATATTTCATGACCAAGTTTATGTAGTTCCTTTTTATACGCAAAATGCTTATTTCTTAACCAATGATAAAGTTACAAATTTTACTTGTGATAGCCTTACTAGAACTGATTTTACTCAAATTAGAAAAAGCAATTAAGTATTCAAATTATTAACTTTTTTTCCCGAAA
This sequence comes from Candidatus Phytoplasma solani, assembly GCF_041729705.1. Taxonomy (NCBI): domain Bacteria; kingdom Bacillati; phylum Mycoplasmatota; class Mollicutes; order Acholeplasmatales; family Acholeplasmataceae; genus Candidatus Phytoplasma; species Candidatus Phytoplasma solani. The sequence continues at coordinate 669,514 of NZ_CP103788.1, read as the reverse complement.
CCGGTTTCAACTATTAAGAGCAACTAAGCTACCTTGCTATACTTAAAATATAACCGGTTTGGGTAGGTAAAAACTTTATTAAGTATAATTAAAATATCACTTTTAGCATTCCAACTGTTATTTATTTTTGGGAATTTAAAAAATTATTTTTATTGCATCATTAGTTATTATCACAAATTAATTAAATGATTTTATTGATTATTATTTTTGATTTGTAATATTGTTTTTTTTTGGTTTTAACTATTTTACACCATTAAACTTTGGTTTGTTCGTTTTTTGTTGCGCTACAAACATCATTGTTTTTTTGTTATTCTGTGATAAACCATATCTTTTACTATTTAAAAAAACACCAAATTATATTCTAAATTTTTGAGGTACACTTTTTTGACGAAATATATTTTTAAAAAAATTTCTTATATTACCTTATTATTTATCACAGTGATATTTATCAGCTTTTTTATCTTGAAATTAATTCCTTGTGATCCTGTTTCTGCCATGTTTAGTCCAAGAAGTCCTACTAAAGAACAAAGGATTCAAAAAGAACAAGAATTAGGCCTTGACAAGCCTGTTCCAGAACAATTTTTGCTATATGTTAAAAATATTTTTTCAAAATGGGAATTTGGTAAGTCTTATTTTGGCAATAAAGATTCTGCTTTGAAATTGTTTGGTACAGCGTTTTTCTATACTTTTCAATTAGCTTTTTTGAGTTGTTTTTTTGGTTCTTTGTTAGGTGTTTTTTTTGGTGTTTTGGCAGCCTTTTATGTCGGCACTAAAAAAAGTTTTATCCTTGATTTTGTGGCTATGGTTTTAATTTCTGCTCCTACTTTTGTCATTGGTTTTTTTTTACAAATCATTTTAGCACATAAATTTAGACTTTTTCCTATCTCTGGCTTTGACACTTTTTCCCAAAAGATTTTGCCTGTGCTAACTTTATCTTTGGTAGTTAGTAGCTCGGTTTTTAAAACTACCCAAACAACTATGCTAGATTGTTTAGAACAACCCTATATTAAGGTTGCTTACGCTAAAGGACTTTCAAAATCTAAAATTATTTTTAAACATGCCTTAAAAAACGCTTTAATCCCGATTGTGGCTCATATTTGTTTGATTTTTAGTTTTTTAATCAGTGGTTCGTTCATTGTTGAAACTATTTACAACATTAAAGGCGTTGGAAACTTGGTGCTTCGTTCATTTGAAAACAGAGATTATCCTGTAATTCAATGTTGCATCATTTTATTAGCTTTATTTATTGCCATCTGGAATTTATTTTTGGATTTGATTTATGTTTGGCTAGATCCAAAAATCAATAAAAAAAGCTAAAAAGATGTTAGAAAGAAACTGTTATTAACTATGAAATATATTTCTAAAATGTTTATTAATTGCAAAACCACCTTAAAAACTTTAATCAAAAATAAAAATATTTGCTTTGGTAGTGTTTTTTTAATTCTTTTATGCCTTACTATTTGTGTGTGGCCTTATACCTCCTTTTATATTGACCCTTATAAGTCTTCTTTTGTCCGTTTGCAAAGTTTTAGTTTAAAACATTGGATGGGGACAGATTCTACCGGTTATGATTTGTTTGGGCGTGTGTTAGAAGGGGCTAAAATTTCTTTAACCATCAGCTTTTATGCTGTTGTTTTAGGTAGTTTTATTGGTAGTTTTTTAGGGATTATCTCGGGTTATTTTCGCGGGATAATTGATCATGTGATCAATTTTATCTGTGATATTTTAGTCATCTTTCCAGACATTATTTTAGCAATTGTGATTATGTTTTTTTTACAAGATAGCAAAAAATTATCGTTAGTAATTGCCTTAAGTATTTCTAATATCCCCAGCTTTATCCGCATTATCAGAGCTAATACTTTAAAAATTAAGCAAAAAGATTTTATCAAAGCTTCTAAAGCTTTGGGAGCCAATAATTTACGGATTATCGTTAAACACGTTATTCCTCATCTTTATGGTATCATAATTACTAGAATTACTATTGGGATGGCAACTGTAATTCTTAGTATTTCAGCATTAGGCTTTATGGGTTTAGGGCTTGATCCTACTAAGCCAGAATGGGGTAATATTTTAAGTTCTGAGAAAAGTAATATGCGTTTTCATTCTCATTTATTTTTTGGACCTTTCATTGTTATTCTTTTGACGAGTTTATCGTTTAATTTAATTGGTAAAGGTTTGATTCAGTTTTTTAATCCGAAAAAAGATAATTAAAATTTGATTGATAAAAAGAAAAGACTAACTTTTTAAGTTAGTCTTTTTTAATTACAAATACAAATAGTAAAGACAAAATAAAGGGAATTGCAAACAACACATAAAAAAAGCTAAACTGTTTGAGACAATTTAGCTTAAATTATTGGGTTTTTGCGGAATGAAAAAATATCATAAAAAAACAAGTAAAAACCTTATTAAATAAATTTTTGGTAAGCGTTAAACTTGTTTTTTTTGGATGTATAGTTATAATTAACAGTGGTTTTATAATTTTATTTTTAGTAATTGCTACCACTGGAATATAGGAAAGGAGTTTTTTTATTGATTATTATCATAAATAACAAAAAAGTGTTATAAAAAATGATGCATTATAAAGATCGCAACAAGATTATTATTGGTTTTACAATTATATTTTTAATTTTTATTAGTTTTTATTAACTATAATAAAATAAAGGTTAGGATTTGGAATATTGGACAAAAAATCAAAAGAAAAAAAATATTCTTTTAATGTTTTTTTGATTAAACCAGAGGAGGATAAAAAGGATAAAAAGCAATATTTGAAAAAGGAAGTTCAAGATCAATATAACTGTGCAACAGATAAAACTTCTTCAAAAAATATTTTTATTTTTTTCAAAAAACGAGATTGCAAAAAGAAATCATTTACTAAATGGTACGATTATTTTGTAACAACAAAAAAACAAAGAGAAGAAAATAACAAAAAAGAATGTAAATGCTGTTTAATATATGAAAGCGCTATTGTTTTTGTAGAAGGAAAAATAAATAAAAAAAAGTTTTTATTTGCAATAACTTTTGGCAGAGGGTTTAATGATTTAAAAAAAGACATTTTAACAAAAAATTTCGGTATAGTAATGGTTAAAAAAATAGTTGACCCTAATAAGATTAAAGAAGTAAATTATTTTTCTTTTAAAAATACTGAAGGTGTTTTTGAAAAAAAACAACAATTTTCCAAATTAATTCAAGTAAACGAATTTGTTTCTTATGAAGAAAATTCTCGTAGTGGTTTAAAAGAAATAAAAGGGGAAATACAAGAAGAAGAACCTTACAAATTGGAAGGTTTGGTAAGCGGAAAAGACAGTTTTAAATTCAATTCTGATAAAAAATTAGATCAATTAGTTCCTTTAATTAAATATATTTGGCAAATACATTTGAAAAGAAAAGAAAAAGAAGAATTCAAAAAAATTTGTGGTATATCTGAGGTGAAAAAAGATAAAATTGATTTTTATGATAATAAATTAATAAAAATGTTGATTAAAAAAATTAAAGAATATAATAACAAAAGTGGCTCAGAAGAATCAAACAATGAAATCGATGAATTAGCTATTGTTATTCCTGATTTTATCGAATATAACGATGAATATGCTATAGAATTGCGATATAATAAAAATAAAATAGTGGAGGAAGTTAATTTAGATAATTTAGATAAAATATTATCTACTTTTTTTTCACATTTTAAGGAAGAAATAAAAGAATTAGTTATTAATGAAGAGGAAAATAACGAAAATGATAAATTAATAGAAATGTTGATTCAAAAATTTGATGAATGTGAGGAAAAAGGAGGTGACTCAAATTTGAAGGACAACATTTTAGATTTTTTGAAAAAAAAATATAAATTAGTTATTAAAAAAGAAACAAACGTTGAAAACGATTATACTTTTTATAAATGTTTGAATTTTTGTTTTGTGAATGAGGGAAAAATAATCTCTTTATACGAAGGAAAATGGTATTTGCATAGTAATAGTTTAGAACAAATAGATAAACAGATTAAAAACCATTTTTTAGATGCGAATGCAACAGATGAAAAAAATAAAAAATATTTACTTCCTAGTTTTCAAACATTTAAAAATGAAAAAAAAGCAGTTCGTGAAGAAGATTATAATAAATGGGTTGTAGATAAAAAAGGCGAAAATTATTTTTTATTCGATCGAAAATGTATCAAGTTTAAAGACGAAGATAATTCTACATTTGAACTTTGTGATATATTGCAATATTATTCTGAAAATGAAAACCTAGACGAAATTATTTTACATCATGTTAAAAAATTTCATGGTTCAAGTTCTCTTTCGCATCTTTTTAATCAAGGACAAATTTTTATAAACATTTTATGTGATAGATATGAAGATTACAAAGAAAATATAAAAAGCAAAATATTAAAAATTTGTGAAGAAAACATAGGACAACAAATAATAGAATGTATAAATAAAAACGAAAGAATAAAAATAAAAACTGTATATCAAATAATTAAAACAAAAACCGAATTACCTATTTTTTCTAAGATTATTTTAAATGATGTATTAAAAAAAATGAATCATTTAGGTTTTGAGTTTTTTTATACTTTTATATAATGTTCATCCAAAAATAATCTAAATAATAATAAAAGAAAAAAGAAGAAGATAACAGGTAAATCTAAATAAATCACAGTTTATAACAGATAGATTAATTGCACCTTAATGGTTTTGGTTATTGATTAAATAACGTGCTATTCTCTGTCTTTTGAAGTGTGTATATAGATTAATTGCAACCTCAATAATTAGACTTATATAAGCCATATGTCTATACTACAATTCACCTCCCCGCTCAAATTCGTGCGAGTAAGATTTCCAAGCATTACGCTTTTCGCGAACTACGCAGATTTTCATCTATCAACATTAAATTTTTGAGGTTCTTAGGGTTATTGGAATTACTTTGTTTCATCTCCCAAACTGTAGTTTTTTATTTTGTAGCCTGTCAGTAGGTCTATTTTACTTACTTCATATTTTTTTTCAGTCAGTCTGCATTTGTTGAGGAACTTGCATCTGTTTCTATTCTGTTTTTTTGTCGAAGGTTTTCAATGACTTCTTTAATCTTATAAAGGTGGTTTGGACTGCACAATTTCATTAGTTTGCGTCCTAGATTTCATAATTACATTTGCTTTCTTTTCTTAGTCCATTTCAGGTTTATCCATGGGACAGTTTAGTTTCATTTCGTCTTGAACTTTCACTACTAACGGGGGTCTTAATTCGCTTTCATGGGTTGCTGTAATTTGTTATTCTTTCGAATAATTGACCGACCATATCCATTTAGCGTTTATCAGCGCTGGCTATTGGTTAGATAGCGCGATATTTAGGCATCTTTGGTACTTTTTTCTCTTGTAGTTATTCTTTAAGAAAAAAATTAACAAAAAGATATTTTAAATTAATAAAAAATATTTAAAAATGATTTTTTATAAACATAAAAAAATATTAATTGCCAACATTTTTAATTTATTAATAATTTTGAAAACAAAAAAATATAATAAAAAACAAGTAAAAACCTTATGAAATAAATTTTTGGTAAGCGTTAAACTTGTTTTTTTGAGGTATAATAACAATATAATTAAAAAAAAGAGAATTAAAAAATTAATAACAAAAAAAGTTCAGCACCAATCATTATAATTTTATTAATTTTAATAATTAGTGGTGGCATTGGTTTTTATTTTTGGATGCACAAAGCACCAAAACCAGAAACCGAATCAACCCCATCATCGACAACTGACACCAAAAAAACCTCAAATCAAAAAGCAATTGATGAATTAACTAAAACATACAACGAAAGTAGAAATTTTAAATTAAAATTAAAAACAGATTTAGAAAAAGAAATTAAATCTAAAGAAAAATATATTCAAGAATGTGATTTTGTTTTAAAATTTATTAAAGAAACACAACCTATTATTGAAATAAATATATTTAACGATCCACGCATGCGTAACCCCTAAATTCGATTCTATTCTTGAAGCCAAAATGGAAGAATATTTAGCGAAAAAAACAACTTTTTTAACCCAAGAAATTTCAATCCGCGTCGATGAAAAATTACAAGGACGTGAATTTAGTGTTTATGAATACTTCAATTTGCCAATCGAAAAAAAGAACGCACAAATAAAAAAACAAGGTTATTGGGATTTTGAAGACCTTGGTGAACGCGTTGACTATCAATCTTTTGTTAGAAAAACTTACCCATTGTGGCAAGAGTTCGTCTACAATATCAAAACAAAAGTACAAGAAGAAATCTCCACCAAACGCGCCAAAATCCAAAAACATGAAGAATCTTTAAATCATTTAGAAACAATTCATCAAAATAATTTAGCTATGATTAAAATTCCAAAAACCCCACAAACAACCCAGCCACAAACACCACATACACCAACTACAAACGGCACCCTAGCCCCCAAACCAGAAGAAACTGACACTACTTTGCTAAAACCAACCAACAAACCCAATGAAACACATAACCCAAACAAACAAAAAGCAGATTTAGAAATTAAAGAAGAAGAAAAACTTATCATCATCATCGAGTTGGTAATCGTAAAGGGTTTTAATCCCTGTCACCCCATCAGGCCAATATTGTTGCACGTGGGTTAATTGACCTAATTCGTTGTAACTATAGTTATATTTAAAATTATTACTATTTTGAGGGTTGTTTTCTTGTTTAACCATGATTTGTCCTAATAAGTTATATGTATATTTATAACTTCTGGCTTGGATTCCATCAGATTGATAACATTTTTTGTCAATAATTTGGCCGGCATAATTATAAATTAAATGACACTGATTAGCGTTAGTTCCATCTGGATTATAATATTGTAAAGAGGTGACTTTTCCGTCGTTATTATAAACATATTGTCGGTTGCCTTCTCTTTTGATCTCCGCTCGAGAGCCGTTAGAAAGATAATTTTGTTTTATTTTTGCTCCTCGTGGAAAAACATCAAAGATGATGTAATCATTGATAATCTGGGTGCTATTTTCTTTTGCGGTCAATTCTAGGTGGATGGTGCGAAGTTTTGTGTTTAATTTTTTTTTGGCTTTTTCGCGTTCTAAGGCAGTAGGATTGCTAGTTTTATTTTCTAATTGATAAATTGGTGCATTGACCCACCAAAACAAAGACCAAGTTATCAAAACCAAAAGAATCATTAAAATTAATTTAAAGTAAAAAAAGTATTTTTTGTTAGTCATTTAGTTCTTTCAAGGTGTTATTTGTAATAGTTACTATTACAATTTAATTATATAATTTTTTTCTCCCGATAATACTTGGATAATTAATAAAAGTAATTTTTTTCAACTACAAGAGTTAAAAAAGACTATCTTTGTAGATAGCCTTAATTTTTTGATGGACACAAAAATATCTTAAATTAGTTTTTTTTGTTTCACTTGATTGTATATTGTGAAAGTTTTTAGTTTTTTTGCGGTAATAAAAGTAATTTTTTCGTTTCTTATTTTAGGAGAATTAATAATTGAAATCATAGTGCCTTTTTTTTCAAATACAATTTAATACCCATAAATCAGTTTATCTACAGTCGCTTAGGTGGGAGTTTGAACTTTTTGTTTGTAGAATAAAAATGGCTTGAGTTTTAGTTTTTGTGCAAGTATTTAATGCTTCTTTTTTTGTTGGTAGTATCAATAATTCTAACATCATTGATTAATGATAAATTAGTTTAGTTTAAAATTATATTTAATGTTATTTAATTTAGGTTTTTACTTTCTTTACGCAAAAAAGCAATAGTTATCCTAGTTGCTTGAATCAAAATATTTAGCAGCAATGCTTTTCTGCTTGCCAGCCGCCAAATTAAAACTTATAAACGGTTAAAGTTATAGTCGAAATGCTTACGATAATAATTTGTTCTTTAATCCCCACCGGACCAAAAAACGAAACCACCTAAAAACAAAAAATAAATCCACAAAAAAACAAGCTAAATTGTTTATTAAATTAAAATAAACAGTTTAGCTTTTTTTGTTTTCTAAACTGTGGAAAGGAGAAAAAAATAATGAAAAATCAAATTGAAGAATTAGAAAAAATTTGCAAATCCTTACAGCCAAGGAGCGCGAAAACATAAATTATTCGAAAAAATTCGCACGTTGGGCGGAAGAATATAAATTCGAGGCACAAAAAGTCAAAATCAAGGCAAAAACAATAAAAACTAAAATAGAAGTATTAAAAAACCAATTAAACCAAGAATAAATAAAAATATCCAAAAAAGGGGTGCGCTGTTTCGTTTTTTTAGACAATTTTTTATTTTAAAATTGTTCTTTAAGACTAAAAAAAAGGTAATAATTTCATATCTTTTCAAACAAACAAATTATTAAAATTACAAATAAAAAGTGTCTAAACTTTTTTTCATAATTCTTTAGTTTCAAAAAATATTTTTTTAAATATTTTATCTTTACACTATATAGTTAGGTAAAAAAAGTGAAAAACTCGTCAACAAAATGAAAGAAAATGATATTTTTTTTAAATATTTTATCTTTACACTATATAGTTAGGTAAAAAAAGTGAAAAAAGTGCCAAGGAAATGAAATTAAAATTATTTTTTTACGCAATTATGATGTTTTTTGAAAAAAATGCGTAAAAAAGTGCGCTGTTTCGTTTTTTTAGACAATTGAACTATTTATTATTAAAATTATAAATATTGCACTTTTTTGCAAGTGATTTTTATATATTTGTAAAAACGGAGCAAAACATTCCAAAAACTAATAACAATCTAACAACACCTCAATTTAAATACATTTAAACACATGCCCAAGCTGCCTTAATTGTGGATTTCAAATGCTTGACAAATATAGCTATATTAAGTTATAATAGAATTGATTTGGCACTATCTTAATTTAAGTGCCAAAGTTATTTTTGACTTGCTTTTACTTAATAAAATTTTAATTCTAAAAAGGAGAATTTTAAATGCAAAAAAACATTATCCCTTTACATGATAACGTTGTTTTAAAATTAAAGATGGAAGAAACAACTACTCAAAGCGGTATTCTTTTAGCTTTAGCTGAAAAAGAAAAATCTTCGATCGGTATTATCATCGAAATCGGCTCTAAAGTTGAAGGACTAAAAAAAGATGACGAAGTGGTTTATAAAAGTTATTCTGGTAGCAAAATCACTTTAGGAGGACAAGAGTTTTTAATTGTTCCGGTCAAAGATATTTTAGCCAAAATCAGATAAAACAAAAAATTATAAGGAGTAAAATCAAATGAGTAAACAAATATTTTACGGCAAGGACGCAAGAAAAGCTTTGTTGCAAGGAGTTGATGCGATTGCCAACACTGTTAAAGTGACTTTAGGACCGAAAGGACGAAACGTTATTTTAGAAAAGCCTTATGAAAGTCCTGCGATTGTCAACGATGGCGTGTCAATTGCAAAAGAAATCGAATTAAAAAATCCTTACCAAAATATGGGAGCTAAATTAGTTTATGAAGTGGCAGCCAAAACTAACGATCGAGCAGGAGATGGTACTACGACAGCAACAGTATTAGCGCAAAGTATGATTCATCGTGGTTTTAAAGCGATTGACTCAGGAGCAAATCCGATGCTAGTTAAAGAAGGGATCGAACTTGCTGCTCAAACAGTTGCACAAAAACTTTTAACCAAATCCAAAAAAGTAGAAGGTCAAGAAGATATTCAAAATGTAGCCGCTATTTCTGCCGGTAGTGGAGAAATTGGTAAAATTATTGCTCAAGCGATGGAAAAAGTGGGCAAAAACGGCGTGATTAATGTCGATGAGTCCAAAAGTTTTGAAACCAATTTAGAAGTGGTACAAGGTTTGGAGTATGATAAAGGTTATGCTTCACCTTATTTTGTCTCCGACAGAGAAAGTATGACAATTGAATTAAATCAACCTTTAGTTTTAATAACTGATCATAAAATTAGCACGATCCAAGAAATTTTACCTCTTTTAGAAGGAGTGGTCAAAGAATCAAAAACTTTATTGATCATCGCTGAAGCAGTTGAAAACGAAGTTTTGGGAGTCTTAGTTGCTAATAAATTGAGAGGAACTTTTAATGTTGTAGTCACCAATGCCCCTGGTTTTGGCGATAACCAAAAAGAAATTTTACAAGATATCGCGATTTTAACGCAAGGAACTTTCATTTCCAAAGACCTTAATATGAAATTAACCAATGTTAAAACAAGCGATTTAGGCAACATTAACAAAGTTATTATCAAAAAAGATAACACTACTTTAGTAGGGGCTGCAACAAGTCAGGCTTTAGAACAACGCATTGCTTTGTTACAAACACAAATCAAAAATTCAACCGTTGATTATGAGACTAAAACCTTACAAGAAAGACTAGCCAAATTAACAGGCGGAATTGCTTTGATCAAGGTAGGAGCTACAACTGATACTGAATTAAAAGACAAAAAATTACGTTTAGAAGATGCTTTAAACGCTACTAAAGCGGCTATTACCGAAGGAACAGTTGTAGGCGGCGGTAAGGCATTAGTCGAAGTTTATCAAGAATTAAAAGACAATTTAGCTAGTGATAATAAAGAGGTACAAAAAGGGATTAATGTCGTTGTTGAAAGTCTTTTAACTCCGACTTATCAAATCGCTGAAAATGCTGGCTTTGATGGTGATCATATTGTTAGACAACAATTAAACCAAAAATTGAATTTTGGTTTTAATGCTAAAAGTGGTCAATACGTTGATTTATCGCAAGCAGGCATTATTGACCCTACTAAAGTCACTCGTCAAGCTATCTTAAATGCTGCTTCGATTTCGGCTTTGATGATTACGACCGAAGCTGCTGTTGTTAGTTTAAAAGACGATAAACAAAGTGATATGGGTATGTCAGAATAAAGTTTTTTTCTTTTCTTCTTTTTTTCTTTTTTCTTTTAATAATATGTTAGAATAATAGTAGGTTTTGGATGTTTTAAGTTATTTATTATTCTTTAAACACACCAAGACACTAATCAAAAGATATATAGAAAGGAAATAAAAATGCAAAACACAAAAAAATCTTTAGTTACTAAATTAACTACTTTATTTGTTGTTGCTTTTGTTAGTTTGTTTGCTGCGACTTCAGCTTTTGCTGCTTTCGGAGGTAAAGATTTACCAACAGGAACAGACACAAAAGAAGTTGCTATCAGCACAGATGATGTAACAAATCAAAATCAAAGTGAACTTGTAAAAGCTTTGAAAAAAATTGAAGCATTAAAAGATGTTACAGAAAAGGATTTTGATGCTGTATTAAGCACCGATAAAAGAGAGATAACTCTTAAATCTAAAGATGGCGGACAATTTAAAGCTGGTGAAATTAAAGTTAAACGCAGAGATCTTAATGATACAGAAAAAGCCGAAAAAGAAGCTGAAAAAGGTTCATTCTGGACATCAACTCTTTTTATCGTTCTTTACGTTGTAGCTGGTGTTTTAGTTGTAGCTGGAGTTGCTTTCTTTGTTATTAAAAAAAGAAGACAATAATTTTTTGTTTATATAATATTTCCAAAAAAAGCTAGATTAAATTCTGGCTTTTTTTCGTCTATACTTGTTCTTTTATTTAAAAATAAGTCATTATTAATTTAAAATAGTTTATTTTTATATAAAAATAAGGTATAACTTTTTACCAAGTATCTTAAAAAAATATATAATATATACAATGGTTTTATTTTTTTCATCAATAAAAAAACTAAAACCAGTCATAAAAAATTTTAGCAAGTTAAATGCAACTTGCTTAATTTATAAATAACTAAGGAAGCTAGAAAAAATAAATGTACAAAAACGGTTCAGTTAAAGTTCAATTATCAAGTCCCAATTTAACAGTGGGCAACCCTTTAAAAAATGCTTATAGCATCAATGAAGTACTTATGAAAAGTAAAGCAAGTTTCGTTGTTTTTCCGGAACTTTGTTTAAGTAGCTATACTGCTTCAGATCTTTTTTTTGAAACAACCTTCTTAAAAGAAAATTTATCCGCTCTAGCTTGGCTTTTGAAAAATAACACCTTTGCGGGGGTTTTTATTGTAGGAATGCCTTTAGCCTTGCATGAAGTTTTATTTAATGTGGCAGTCATCATTCAAAAAGATAAAATTTTAGGAATAGTGCCGAAAAAAACTATTCCTAATTATAAAGAATTTAGCGAAAAAAGATGGTTTCAATCAGGTAAAACCTGTGAATCGCAAGAAATTACCATTTTGGATCAAATAGTGCCTTTTGGTGATATTTTATTTATCAATTACAAATATGACGTTATTTTTGGCGTTGAGATTTGCCAAGATTTATGGACTGTTTTTTCTCCGAGCGACTTACTAACTTTAAACGGGGCTCATCTAATCTTTAACCTTTCTTCATCGACTGAGCATATAGGCAAAGTTGTGCCCCGACGAATCGCTGTTTTAGATCATTCTCGCAAACAAATCGGTGGTTATTTTTACACTTCGAGTGGGATTACTGAAATTTCGGAAGCAAATTTATTTTCCAATCACAAAATGGCAGCTGTGACTGGACAGATGATTGGTGAACTTGATTTATTTAACCAAAAAACCAGTTTAGTAGTTGATGTTGATCTTGATTTGATCAAATACCAAAGAAGGATTGATACTACTTATGGCGATCAAAGAATTGGACAAAATTTCCCTTTTTTAAAAGCTTTTTTTCAGATCCAAGAAAACGATGATTACGATTTTGAAAGACCCATCAGTCAAACACCTTTTATCAACAACGAAAGGTTATCGTATCAACTAAAATTAGCTAACGAAATTCAAACTTTGGCTTTGAAAACCAAATTAAATAATTGCGATTTCAAAATAGTGTTAGAGATGAATGAAAGTCTGAATAACTTTTTAAGTTTGAAAGTTGTTTGTCAGAGTTTAGCTCTTTTGCAAAAATCGTTGCAAGATTTAATAATTATTTTAAAACCACAAGCATTTACTAACCTAAATCATTATCAACTGTTAAAAGATTTTTTGCAAGAATATGGCATCAAAAATATTTATGAAAATAGTTTTCCAAACGACCAAAAACAACAAAAAGTCTTATTATTAGAAAGTGATAATTTTTCAGAACTTGCCTTGGGAAAAACTAGCACTCGCAATCATTACGATTATGTTTATAATGTAGTTTCTGGCTTGCCGAACGTCTTAATTAAGGAATTAAGCATGTATCACTTAGCTCAAGATTTTTGGTTCAATTACCCATTGTTAAAGGAAATATATATAGATAAAGCCCAAAATTTGCTGACAGAACAAAAGATTATTGAAGATTTTATTCTCTTGCATCATATCAAAAACGGCTTTGAGCCGCACAAAATCGCTTGGTTATTGCAAAAAGCTTTTCATTTTGAATTATCAAAAAGTCAAAAACTAGTAGAGACATGTTTAAAATTATTTCACCAAAGCCAATTTAAAAGACAAAATATGGCTCCAGGTCCAAAAATTTTAGAAAATAGTCTTTCTCCAAAAAGCGAATTGCGTTTACCGATCGACTTACAAAGGCAACTAAATGAGGTATAAAACAACAAAGAAACGAGGTAAAAATTGAAAAAAGTAGTAGTCGGTTTATCGGGTGGAGTTGACAGCGCAGTTGCTGCCTTACTTTTAAAACAACAAGGCTATGAGGTTGAAGCGGTTTTTATGCGTAATTGGGACAGCAATCTTAATTTTGATATCAAAGGTAATCCGACTTTAAACAATGATATTTGTTCACAAGAGTTAGATTATAATGACGCTTTAAAAGTATCTTTACAATTGGGTATCAAATTACATCGCATTGATTTTATCGAAGAATACTGGAAAAAAGTCTTTCTGTCTTTTATTGACGCTTTTAGCAACAATTTGACCCCTAACCCTGATATTTTATGTAATAACGAAATCAAATTTAAAGCTTTTATCGATTATGTGACAGATAAATTAAAACCAGATTATGTGGCGATGGGTCATTATGCCGATATTGTCACAAACCAAGACTTGACCAAAGCACTAGCTTGTGCCTTGGATCAAAAAAAAGATCAAACTTATTTTTTATCACAATTAACAACCTCGCAACTACAAAACATCATCTTTCCTTTAGCTAAACTAACCAAACCCGAAGTCAGACAAATCGCTTTAGATAATGGCTTGGTTAACGCTGTTAAAAAAGATTCAACCGGTATTTGTTTTATCGGAGAGAGAAACTTTGGCCAATTTTTAAGCAATTATATTCCAGCCCAAAAGGGAGAGATTCAAAGATTAGATGGCACTTTTCTTAAACACCATCGTGGTGTAATGTATTATACCATAGGACAACGCAAAAACTTAGGTTTAGGGGATGTGGCAAATGAAAAAGAGCCTTGGTTTGTGGTCGGCAAAAGCATCAAAACTAATATTTTGTATGTCGAACCAGGGGCAACACATCCTCATTTATATAGCGATAGGGCTAAAATTATTGATGTTGTCTGGCGCGGAAAAAAAGACAAAACTAAAATGCAAGCCAAAATGCGTTATCGTCAAACTAACAAAGACGTTACTTTAACTTGGCTCGATGAAACAACGTTAGAAATTGCTTATCCACAAAAAATCAAAGCGGTCACCCCAGGACAAATTTGTGCTTTTTATGATGATAATATTTGTTATGGGGCGGGGATGATTAAAGAAGTTTTCTATCACAATCAAAAACGCTTATATACGTAGTTCAAAAAAAACTTTTTAAAAAAACTAAAAAGAAGGTGATATGGTGACTAAAGATAATTTATTAGATGATTTGATGGATATTATTGCCAAAAATATTGGCGATGAAAAAATTTTAAATAATATTACTCAAGCTTATCTTTTTGCCAAAAAAAAACATAACAACCAGATGCGTTTAACAGGCGAACCTTATTTGACCCATCCTTGCGCAGTAACTAAAATTTTGGCACAATTAAACAGTGAACCGAACACTTTGATGGCAGGATTATTGCATGATGTGTTAGAAGATACACCTACTACGATAGAAGAATTAACTGAACTTTTCGGCCAAGATGTCGCTTATTTGGTTTATCGGGTGACTAAATTAACTGGTATTGCTTTTCACAAAAGTAAAGGACAAGCTGATAACCAACAAAAAATGTTTTTAGCGATGGCTTGTGATATCAGGGTAGTTATTATCAAAATTGCTGATCGATTACACAATATGCAAACTTTAGGAGCGATGCCGCGAGAAAAACAAATCCGTATCGCAAAAGAAACCTTAGAGATACATGCCCCTTTGACTCATCGTTTAGGGCTTTTCCAAATTAAATCCCAACTCGAAGATCTAGCCTTAAGATATAGTTTACCCGAAGAATACTATCGCATTTCGGACTTGATTAAGTTAAAAAAAGAGCAACGCGAACAATCAGTAGCAAATGTAATTAAAACCATCAAAACCATTTTTGCTAAACACCACCTTCAAAACGCAATCATAAAAGGACGCATCAAAAACATTTATAGCATCTATAAAAAAATTACCCAAAGGAAGGTGAAATTTGAAGAAATCTTTGATCTGTTAGCCATTCGGATTATTGTTGACAATGTTGATGAATGCTATCAATCTTTAGGAATTATTCATGGCTATTTTTCTCCATTGCCTTTAAGGTTTAAAGATTATATTGCCGTTCCTAAACCCAATCTTTATCAATCACTACATACAACTGTTTTAATGAAAGATGACTTTTTGTTTGAGATCCAAATTAGAACTAAAAAGATGGATGAAATAGCGGAAAAAGGAATTGCTGCTCACTGGGCTTATAAAGAAAATAAGGCTTATTCGCAAGAAGATAAGCAAATTGAAATTGCTAAAAAACTACGATGGTATCAAGAATTAGTCAAAATAACTAACGATTCACAAAATCATCCAGAAGAAACATCAAAAGAATTTGTAGATGCTATCAAAAATGATATTTTAAGTGATAATGTATATGTTTTTACTTCCAAACAAGAAGTCTTTGAGCTTCCCAAAGGTTCAACGCCGATTGACTTTGCTTTTCGGATTCATACCGAAGTTGGTAGCAAGATGATTGCAGCCATTATTAACGGTCAGATAGCCCCCCTTGATTACCAACTTAAAAATGGCGATATTATCAATATTAAGACCAATAAAAACCTTTTATCAGTTAACAAAGATTGGCTGAGGATTGTTAAAACTAGTCATGCCAAAAGAAAAATTAAAGCCTTTTTTAAAAAAGAGCAAAATGAAGTTGATTTAGCAGTCATTCAAAAGGGCAAAGACATTCTAGAAAAAGAATTAGCATTACATAAAATCGATATAGTGTTAGATCAAAACTTTATCCAAAAACATTTTGAACGTTACAACATCTCTTCTTTGAATGAATTTTATGAAGAAATTGGCAAAAAACAACTAAACATCAAAACCGTCATTAATAAAATATTATCTTTTACAACACAAAATACCAGTCAAGCTTATTTAGAAAAACAGATGGCAAGATCCAATCAAAAACTGACCCATCAAAATGACACCGGGATTATAATTGAAGGTTTGAAAAACCCACACTTAAAGTTAGCTAGTTGTTGTTCACCGGTTTGGGGCGATGAGGTCACTGGTTTTTTAACTAAAGGACGTGGAATTGTCATCCATCGTAAAGATTGTATTAACTTAAAAGCAGTTGATGATCAAAGAGTGATTCTAGCTACATGGACTTCGGCAACTAATGTTAAATATTCGGCTTGGATTTCTTTGATTGCCACTAGTAAAGATAATTTGACACAACAAGTAATTAATAAGATTAATGGTTTTAAAATTAGTATTTTAGAATTAAATGTTATCAATAATCAAAAATTAGAAACTATCATTAAATTACGTGTTTTGACAGCTAATATTAAAGAATTAAACACTTTGATTGTTAATTTATACAAGATTCCTCAGATTCATCAAATTCAAAGAGGTAATTATTAAAATAAGAGAGATTTTTTTAAGATTTTCTTTTTTTATATATAAAAGAAAAAAGAGACTTATGAAAGTCTCTTTTTATGCGAGAGGAGTTGGTCTTTTGGTGGTTTCTGATAACTAAAAAAGTACTACAATACACACCATCAACACTTAATTTAATCAATAAGTTAATAATAATATCAAAAGGAAAGAAAAAAGGTTGCTGCCTTAAACGTCTTGTTACTGAAATATTAGCTTCATTGTCCAATTATGTCAGTTGTTGTAACTTTTTTATTTGTAAATCAGGTTTGTTTTGCAGATTTTAGTTTGTAATTGTGTTTGAGTTAGTTTAGTGTCAAAATGAACTTAATTTTGTGTTTGCTAATGTTAACGGTCGGTTTAATTTTTATTCTTTACTAAAATCAGAAGAAGTAATAGTTTGTTGTGTTTTTTTAACCACTGTTTTTTTAATAAATCTTTTTTTGGTTTTTGCATCGTTTTTAAAGGCAACTCATCTAAATTTATGACAGTTAAGACGGTATTTAATTGAGGTTTAATTTGTTATTACTGTTTGAAAAAGTAAGTAAAACATAATCAAAAAAGCAATAAAAAGCAAAATAATAAATTAATTTATTTAATTTGTTAAAATTCGTTTTACTTGGTGATATGGTAATTGCTTTCTATTTTTTAAAAGTTAATAAAATATTGTATAGATAGAAAAAGAAAAATTTATCAAAGTTTCAAACAATACCTTTCCCCTTTTTTTGATTCACATTTTTTCTTGAAATTTTGAAAAATTTGTTTAAACATGTTTAATTTTTGAGAAAAAAAGTAAAAATACTATTATTTGAAAAGTATTATAGATCACAACAACAATCTTAAATTATCAAAAAAACTTTTTTTACAGTCTCCTTTTCTATCTAAAACCAGCCGCCTGAATTTCTTCTGAGGTAAAACCAACATCTTCTAAAGCTTGTTTGGTATACCCAGCTTGTCTAAACTCTGGCATTTCATCGAGTCTAAACCCCCCCTCTTTTATTGTTTGTAAGGAAAAACCTGCATTTTTGAATTCGTTAACATAAAAATAATCTTTTAATTGATGAATTGTAAAACCAGTATTTGTTAAATCTTTGACAGAATAGCCAAGTTTGATAAGGCTATAAAACGTTATACCTGCATCTTTTAATTCTTGGGCTGTATAGCCAGCCTCTTTTAAATCATACAGCGAAAAGCCATCCATTTGTAAAGTATTTATAGAATAATGATTTTTTAATTCTTGCAAGGAATAATTCATTTTTTTGAGTTGAAAAGCAGAAAAGCCAGCCTCTTTTAAGGCTGGTATATCATATCCAGCTTGTTTTAGTTTGTCTAAATGAACCCCTTCGTGGTGTAAAGTTTGAGCGCTATATCCAGCTTGTTTTAGATCGGCGACGGTGAAGCCTTCATTTATTAAAGCTTGGACGGCAAAATTTCCTTTTAGTTCTAGTAAGGTAAAACCAGCTAAAAGCATCTCTGAGGCGCTATATCCAGCTTGTTGTAATTCTTTGACAGTATAACTGTTTTTTAGTTCTAGTAAGGTAAAACCAGCCGTAATCATAGCTTGGAGTGAATAACCAACTGATTTTAATTCTTGGACTACACAACCGACATTTTTTAAATGTTTGACATCAAAACCTGCTTTTTGAAAATCAGATGGCAAAAAACCGACATTGATTA
The DNA here is from genome assembly GCF_041729705.1 of Candidatus Phytoplasma solani. Taxonomy (NCBI): domain Bacteria; kingdom Bacillati; phylum Mycoplasmatota; class Mollicutes; order Acholeplasmatales; family Acholeplasmataceae; genus Candidatus Phytoplasma; species Candidatus Phytoplasma solani. Next base: position 650,973 of record NZ_CP103788.1, on the reverse strand, counting down.
AATCTTTTAAAGTGGCGCCGAAATTTTGAAGTTCCGAGATGGTGGTATTTGGAAATCGATACCATTTGGTCAGGCCATTGGTTTTTGTGGTTTTGACTAATTGATGTTTTAAAAAATGATAATATTCTTTATCGCCGTTGTCGCGTATACCTTCATAAAGGTTGGTGGTTAAAGTGTAAAGTTTATTTTTTAATTTTTGGTTTTCTTTTTGAATATCTTTGGATTGTTGGAGAATATTAATTATTTTGTTTTGATTGTTTTGATGAGTTTGATAAAGATGATTACCGATTAAAAAAAAGACAAAAAACAAGCAACTACCATAAATTATAAAAGTTCTAAAAGGATGGCGTTTAGCTAACGTATTTTGATTAATAATTATTTTTTGCTCCCCTCGGAAAAAAATCAGCAGTAATTTTTGGTTTTGAAAGTTGATGACCTTTTGAGTCTACATAGATACATCATTACTATTATTAGTATATAATTTTTTTGTTTCTTTTGCTACACATAAAGTCAAATCGCAACTATATTTTTTTAAAAAATATTTACTTATTCGATTGATTAAAAGAGGTCATGAAAGTTAGTACTTCGGTTTTAAGTTTTTGCAAATGAACTTGATCATCAGCATGATTAATCACTTGATCAATCCATTCAGCGATTTGCATAAACTCTTTTTCTTTGAATCCTCTGGTAGTCATGGCAGGCGTTCCTAACCTAATTCCACTTGTTAACGTTGGGTTTTCTTGATCAAAGGGAATAGTATTTTTATTGACGATGATATTTATTTTTTCTAAAGCTTCAGCAATTTTGGCACCTGTCAAAGTTGGGTTTTTCTTTTTCAAATTAATCAAAAATAAATGATTATCAGTTCCATCGCTTACAATATGATAGCCTTTTGCTTGCAAAGAACTTGCAAAAGTTTGGGCGTTATTGATGACTTGTTGTTGATAATCTTTAAAGGCAGGACTTAAAGCTTCTTTGAAGGCAACTGCTTTAGCAGCGATTACATGCATCAAAGGTCCACCTTGAATTCCTGGAAAAACTGATCGATTAATTTTGGTAATAAGCTCTTCTTTGTTGGTTAAAATCAATCCTCCTCTCGGACCTCTAAGAGTTTTGTGGGTAGTTGAAGTTACGACATCTGCTTGATTAATTGGTGATGGATGTAAACCGCAAGCTACTAAACCTGCGATATGAGCGATATCAGCCATTAAATAAGCGTTAACTTCATTAGCAATTTCGCGGAATTTTTTAAAATTAATCTTTTTAGAATAAGCTGAATAGCCGGTAATAATTAATTTTGGTTTAATCTTTAAAGCCAATTTTCTGATTGCCTCATAATCAAGTTTTTCTGTTATTTTATCGACATTGTAAGAATAAGTGTCATAATTGATACCAGAAAAACTTAATTTATAACCATGAGTTAGATGACCGCCATCATTTAACGATAATCCTAAAATTTTGTCATGTGGTTGTAATAAAGCTTGAAAAACCGCCATATTAGCTTGAGAGCCTGAATGCGGTTGTACGTTGGCATATCGAACATTAAATAATTGGGTCACTCTTTGAATGGCTAAATTTTCAATTTGATCGACATTTTGACACCCACAATAATATCTTTTGTTTGGATAACCTTCGGCATATTTATTAGTTAAAATACTGCCTTGAGCCTCTAAAACGGCATTAGAGACAAAATTTTCTGAAGCAATTAATAAGATGTCTTTTTTTTGTCTTTTTTTTTCTGCTTCAATTAGATCAAAGATTTCTTGATCTTGAAATTCTAAACTTAGTTTTGTTTTCATGAAATAATATCATCCTTCTATTTTTATATTTTTAAATTTAATTTTTGGTTTATAAAGAAATTTAGACAAAACAATAGCAAAAAACTTGATATAATTAAAAAATCTCTTTTTTGTAAACGATAAACAATCATTTTGGTGCGTTTCGCTCCCAATACATAACCTCTAATTTCCATAGCATTAGATAAAATGATTGATCTTTTGAAAACTAAAACAAAGATAGGTACTAACAAAGATAAAAGATGATTGATTTTTTTAAAAATGTTTTTTTTATTTAAATCCATCCCTCTTGACATCTGGGCTTTTAAGATTTTATTAGTTTCTTGCAACAAAAAAGAGTTAGCCATAAAAACTAAAGATAACATCAAGGTAAAAGTTTCGACTGGTATTTTTAATTTTTTTAAAGGAGCCAAAAGTAATTCTATGCCGTCGTGTATTTCTTGAAAAGAAGCGATTTTATCGAATAAAAAAAAGAGCATTACAATCATCAAGAGCCGAAACATGATGAAAAAAATACGGAAAAAAGAAACTAATTTTAAGCAATAATAATTTTTTTTCGTTTCATCATTTAAAAAAGTAGGTAAAACAAAAAATAAAAATAATAAAAGCAGTAGATAAGATAATTGAAAGGGAGTTATTTTTTTAGTTATTTGATAAAAAATAAAACATAATACAAGCACTCCGAAAGCATAAATGTTATAATCAAATATTTGAATTTCAAATGTTAGCGGCAGATGAGAAGTATTTTTTTGCTGCAATTGCAATATTAAAGAAATTAAAAAGAAAAATCTCAAATGCTTAATTTTGGAGTAAAAATAAGCAAAAGTCAGTCCGAAACGAAAACAAAGCAAAAGTAAAGGCAAAAAGAAAGTCAAATAAAGAGCAATAATTTTTCCAATTTGGAAGTATGCTTTTTTTTCTGCTTGTTGGGTTACAGAAATATCGATCGGCAAACGAAGGACAAAAATCAATAACAAAATAAAAGTAATAATTTTTACCGAAGGATGAATTTTCTTAGTCAAAATTGGTTGTAAAGTTTCTTTTGTCATTGTAAAGACCTTAATTTTTTTAAATATTGCAATAAATCATCAAAACAATATTGCGGTTGAAAAGGGATGCCTAAGGTAGCATTTAGATGATGTAAAATTTTAAAAGTTTCTGGCAGGCCTAAATTAAAACTAGCAAAATCAGGGGTGCTTTCGAAAAAAGTTTTTTTGGAGCCGTCAAACATAATTTTACCTTGTTTTAAAGCTACTACCCTTTTGGCATAGCTAGCTACTAAATTCATATCGTGAGTAATCATGATAATAGTTTTACCAAGTTGATTTAAATTTTGCAAAAAATGCATAATACTGGTTTGACTGGATAAATCAAGGCCTCTAGTTGGTTCATCTAAGACTAAAATGTCAGGTTCCATCGCTAAAATACCTGCCAAAGCGACTTTTCTTTGTTGTCCATCACTAATTTGAAAAGGCGATTTGTGATATAATGTTGGTTTGATACCGATTGCATCTAATGTTTGGCTGGCTTTGGTTTGGGCGGCTTGCTGATTGTTTAAAAAATTTAAAGGAGCAAACATGACATCTTTTAAAATGGTAGCTTCAAAAAGTTGATATTCAGGAAACTGAAAAACTAAGCCTACTTTTTTTCTTAAAGCGGTTAAGAGGTTTTTTTTAGTTTTGGTGTTGATTTTTTGCCCAAAAATACTAATATTGCCATTATCTGTGGTTAATAAAGCGTTCATTAATTGTACCAAAGTAGACTTACCTGAACCAGTTTGTCCGACTAAAGCAATAAACTCATTTTTAGAAGCTATATTTAAGTCAATTTGCGACAAAGCCAGTGATGTTGGCGTATTGGTTTTTTTTGGATAATTAAAACTTACTTTTTCAAATTGTATTCCCATAAAACATCCTTTAATTTTTCCAAACTAACAGTCTTTTTTAAATTAGTATCTTTTGACAATTGATAATGAAGTTTTAAAGCTAAAGGGGGTTCAAAATGATATTTAGTTAAAAAAGCTTGGTTTTTAAAAAACACTTGCGGGCTTTCTTTTGCGATTAACTTACCTTTATCCAACACTATAATTTCATCACTTTTAGCAGCAAAATTAAGATTATGAGTGATTATGATTAATGTTTTATTTTGGATGTTTTTGATGATATTTTCGACTTCAATTGCCCCTTGTGGATCGAGAAAAGCAGTTACTTCATCAAAGACAATAATGTCTGGTTCCATCGCTAAAACTGAAGCAATGGCAACACGCTGTTTTTGTCCACCGGAAAGTTCAAAAACGTTTTGATCTAATAAATCTTTAACTCCAGTGATTAAAGCATATTTATTTATTTTTGCCATAATTTCATGGCGAGGTAAATTGTAATTTTCCAAACCAAAAGCAATATCTTCTCTGACAGTTAAACCTGTAAATTGATAATCAGGATTTTGAAAAACCATCCCTATTTGAGGACGAATTAAAGGCAAATTGTCATTATTAAGAGTCATTTGATTGATAGAAATTTCACCTTTTTGAGGAGTTAACAAACCTAACAAAATTTTTGCTAAAGTTGATTTACCTGAACCATTGTGTCCGATAATAGAAACCCATGAATTAGTTTTAATTGTTAAATTTAAATTTTGCAAAATGGGCTGATTTTCATAATAAAAACTTAAAGCTTTGATTTCTATCATATGTTCGAATAACTCTTTTCGTTGATTTTGTTTTTGTTTAATATTTGGTATCGTCACAGTTTTGTATAAAGTTAGTTAAAACTTCAACAATATTTTTTAAATGACTTTTATCAAAAGGACTTTTTAACCCGGTTTTTTGTAAAAGATTTAAAAAACTTTGTGATCCACCTAATTGACATAATTTAAGATAAATTTGCCAAGCTTGATTATAATCTTTTTGACTTAATGACCAAAGTTCAAGAGAACTAATTTGAGCTAGAGTGTAATCGATATAGTAAAAAGGGCTTGAAAAAATATGACTTTGTTTCAACCAAAAATTACCTTTTTCTAAAAAAGGATCGCCTTCGTAATTATATAGCAGTAGATATTGTTTTTCTAAATCGCGCCAAGTTTGCTTTCTTTGAGTTGGTGTCATTTCGGGATTTTGATAAATTTCATGTTGAAAATGATCGACCAAAGCGCCATAAAGTAAAAAATTAAGTGATTTTGTGAGATGTAAAAATTTATATTTTTCTTCGTCTGCACCAAAAAAATCTTTGATCCACGGGAAGGCTAAAAATTCCATTCCCATTGAACTAATTTCGGCAGCTTCCAAGGTGGGCCAACGATATTCAGGAATAAAATGACGACTTTGATACACTTGAAAAGCATGTCCAAATTCATGAGTTAAAACATCAATATCATGGCTGGTGCCATTAAAATTAGCAAAAATAAAAGGGGCTTTGAACTGAGGTAAATAGGTGCAATACCCACCCCCAGTTTTATTCGGTTTACTTTCTAAATCTAGAAGTTTTTTGTCTAATAAAAAATCAAAAAAAACAGCCGTTTGGGGCGAAATTTCGTGATACATTTTTTGGGCATGTCTTAATTTATCAGACAAGTTTCCTTGTGGTTTGGGGTTGCCTGTTAAAAAATGCAAAGTATCGTAACTTTCTAATTTAGAAACATTTAAACGCTTTTTTTTCCTAGTTTGAGTCATTTTAAAAAAAGGTAAAACATGTTTTAAAATATTTTGACGGTAAGTTTTGATTTGTTCAGGTGTGTAATCGGTTCTACCTAAAAGATCATAACCCAATTGGACAAAGTTTGTATACCCTAAAAGATGAGCCATTTTTGTTCTGATTTGTACTAATTCATTATAAATACGATCGTATTCTATTTCTTTTTGGGCAAAAAAATGAGAAATAGCTAGATGAGCTTCTTTTCTGATACTTCTTCGGGAAGACTCTAAAAAAGGCCCCATTTGACTTAAATTATAAAATTCTTGTTGAAACGAGACTAAAGGTTGAGAAATTAAATTTTGATATTCTGTTATTAAAGTGTTTTCTTGTTGTAATAAGGGAATAATTTTTGGATCAAAAGTTTTTAAAGCTAAATGGTTTTGTTGAAAAAATAATTCCCCAAACTCTTTTATTAACCCATAATAATGCTTGCTTTTAACTAGTTGTTCGATAAATTGATGATCTAAGGCTGTTATTAAAGGAGCATTTTTATCACAAAAAGCTTGCTCTTCTTTGTAAAAAGGGTCTTTGACATCTAAACTATTTCTAATACTTGCTAAGGTAAACATCGAATTGATATGATCTGAGATTTTGTGGAATTTACGAATGATTTTAATTTGTTCTGACAATGAAGATGATGAAAAAGATTGTATCATTGGCAAAACTTGTTTTTGAATTTGTTCAATATTGATTCTTTGATATTTAAAATCTTGAAATTGCATTGTGTTTTCCTTTCGGTGGATTTAAACATTTGCGATATTTAAATGATTTTGACTTTTTTGTTGGTTTTGGAATTGTTCCAATCTAGAAAATAATTTTTTTAAAATTAAAACTACTAGCAATGATGTTATTGACAAAAACGGTAACCGAATCAATAATGAAACCTTTAATATGTTTATAAACTTATAATTATATTGAGATTTATAATTAAATAAATCTATGCCAAAACGATATTTTAAGACTTGATGCCAACTGATAACTTGAAATAAAAACTGTGAAATAAGAATGACAATATAAAACTTTAGCAAATGATCTTCTTTTTTTAAAAGACAACTTGGAAGTAACACAAAACAAAGTACACAAACAAGTCCGGCAATAGGACTATAATTAGTTATTTTGTGTTTTGTAGTTATACAAAAAACAAGTGTTTCTGATAAAAAAGCACCCATACAAGCTAATATTTTTGAAACATAAAAAGACATAATTATTAAAGGCAAAAAAACTAAATAAGGAAGGTAGGATTTTGCAGGAATGGCGTAAAAAGAAATTCCATTAGAAATTTCATTGAAACATTTAGCTAAGACAACTGGAATATATGATAAAAAAGAGGCAAAGATGATTTGCCTTAAAAGTTCATTTTTATGATAAATATTTGGTTTTAACATAAATTTACTCGTTTATTTATTTTGTAAATAAATTTTAATTCTCGGATTTAAAAAACAAAGCAAAAACCCTACGATCAATAAATTAATGCAAACAGGAATAATATTGAAAGCTAAACACCAAAGATTAGGATTATCTAATGGAATAGGTAGAAAAGTGACATATTTGGAGTTGTTTTTGATTGTTTCAAACCAAATAAAACGTGAAGAGATAAATTTAAAAACTAAGACCACACTAAAAATCAGTATTATTTGAGTCCAAATTTTTTTATAATGTGTAATATGTTCTAAATTAGGTTTATAAAACAAACCCGATAGACTATAAGTTATATCGACTAAAAGATAATCTAAAAACACAGTGGCTATTATGTGAAATAAGTTAAAATTCATACTTTCCATATAACCGATTAAATTCCTAAAAAATAAGGCTTTTGATAAATGAAAACAAGCGTATAAAAAACAAAAAATAACACTATATTTTAACCCTAACAAAAAACCGATTAAAATCAAAGGAACAAGGGCGATTTTAAACCAAGAACCAATATTGCCACTAATTTTGGCGATTCCTAATTGATTGTAAAGTAATTCCAAAACGATTGCAAAGCCTAGCAACATTGAAGCTGTAACATATTTTTGCAAAGAAGACATAAAAATATTGGTTGCTTTGACTTGATTTGATGCCATAATTTATTATTTTTTCCTTTCTAAAAACAAAATCATGTTGATAGATGATTTGACTAAGAGTGTTATTTTATTGATTTCTGAAAGGAAAAGGTATAAATATAAAAATAACCATAATTATTATAACTTAATTTAAGTTGACTGAGGCATAAAAGGAAAAAGGAAAGAACAATCCTTTCTTTATTTTTAAAATGTTGCTCTTTTAATTGTTTAGCTAGTTTTTTCCAAATTAAATACTATCTTTACATTCGTTATAAACAAAATAGCTTCTTAAAATGAATCAGATAATACTTGCGATAACATAATTACAATAATTAAATTATTATAAAGATTGTTGAAAAATTTAAATCGATTTTTAATTTGTGTAATAATCAAAATAATAAATAGCAAAGATAATTTCAATATTTCAGAGTTTGTTCCAATAGTTTTTATCTAACTTTTTACACTCGACTTGCATTTTGGCTAGTTCTTTGTTTTTCTTTATAGATTTATTAGTAGGCAATTTAAGCCATAGATTAACTATTTTAAGGTTTATATTCATTTTTTTCTAAGTGAAAATATATTTAACTAAAAAAAGTAAGTGAGGTAAAAAAAATTTCAAGCCCAAAAAAAACTTGAAAAGGAGTGAAAAAATTTTTGGCTGGTGAAGCAAAACGCTATTAAGATGTCGCCGCTGCCAAAATTAGTAGTAACTAAAAGAAAATAAAAAAAGATTTTAATCTAGTTTTAGGTAATTTTTTTTTGTTTTAATTTTGTTACATCAAGGATTATAGCCAGAATGAAATAAAAACAAGAAAAAAATATAAATAAAGGCTCAAACAAGGTAAATGACAAACATTATGTTAGAATTTTGTACAAAATCTTTAAGCGGCGTTAATAAACACAAAAAGATAATAGAGGCATAAACGAAAGCATAAAAGCAAAAATAAAAAAAATAAATGTAATTTAGTTGTTTATTTTTTATTTTCATATTATATCTTTTAAAAAAAAGAAACTATCAATTAAGATAGTCCTTTTTTAAAAAAAGAGTAATTTTTTAAACACCGCAAGCTTCGCATTCATCAACTTTTAATTTTTGTGTTCTGGTGTAGTAAAGGGTTTTAATCCCTTTGTGATGAGCGTAAAGATAATATCTTTGCAATTCTCTAGTTGTAATGTCAGAAGTAATTCCTAATTCAAAAGAAATCCCTTGATCCACATGTTTTTGAGCAGTAGCAATGACATCAATTAATTTATATTTATTCATTTTATAAGCAGTAATGTACATAAAAGCAGCTTCTTTTAAACCTGGCATTGGACAATAGGTTTTAGAATTGCCATAAGTGCGTTCTTCAACTAATTGTTTTACAGGAGTTAAAGAAGGAGTTGTTCCCATAATATAACCAATTGAACCATTAGGTGCCACTGCTAATCGGTGCGAATTGAAAAGTCCATATTGTTTAACGTCTTTTTCCAATTGTTGCCAATCTTTTTGACTAGGTAAAGAAATTTTTGAAAAGATTTTTTTAATTTTTTGGGTTTTAGGTAAAATTTCGCCACGATTGCGAAAATAAGAACCATCTGCATAATGAGAATTTTGGAAACGATAAAATTTTTGACCTGTTTGACGGGCTTTATTGCAAGAATGCAACAAACTATAATAATTGATTGCATTAAAAAAAACATCTAATAAATCTTTGTTTTCTTCACTTCCAAAATCAATATAGTTTTTAACTAAAAAACTGTGATGTCCCATAATACCAAAACCAACACTGCGATTTAATCTATTAGCTTTAGCGACAGCAGGAACATAATCAATATTTGTTTTAGTAGAAACTGAATTCATTACTTCCATCGCCATAAAAACAGTTTCTTTAATGGTGTTATTATTAATCATGTTTTCCATATGACCTGATGATAAATTACAAGATACATCCATTCCAATTTGGTCTCCTTGAATGTGGTTATAATTAGCATAATGAGAAGTGATAGTTGGTTGGAGAATTTCAGTACATAAATTAGAAAACTTAATTTTTAAATCAAGTGGATTAGTTTTATTGACGTTATCGCAAAACATTAAATAAGGATAGCCTGACTCTCCTTGCATGTGTGCAATTAATTCTAATAATTGACGCGGATTAATTGCTTTTTTACGTACTTTAGGGTTTTTTACTAAAATATCATACCAATAATCCATATCAACTGCAATATCAGCAAAATTTTTCTTATATTCTAAAAAAACAGTGTGAGGGTAAAAAGTATACATAACTTCATTTTTTCGTGCTAATTCAATCATTTTATCAGGAATAATTACTCCCAAAGATAAAGTTTTGACACGAACATCTTCATCAGCATTTAGTTTTTTAGTGCTTAAAAAATCTTCAATATCAGCATGAAAAACATTTAAATATGTTGCCCCTGCGCCAGTACGTTGACCCATTTGATCGGCATAACGAAAACTATGATCCAACAATTTACAAACACCAACAACACCTTTACAAACGCCTTTTATTCCTTTGATAGATTCACCTTTGGCGCGTAAATTAGTAATATTAATAGAAACCCCGCCACCAATTTTAGAAAGTTGCATCGAAAATTCATTAATACGAGCGATGTCATTTAAAGAGTCGCTAGCTTCTAATAAAAAACAAGAAACAAATTCGCCACGATGTTTTTTGCCTGTGTTTAACAAAGTAGGGGTTGCTGGAGTAAAATCTTGATTAATTAAAGATTTAATTAAACCTTTAGCAATTTCAAAATTTCCTTGAGCGTGATATAAAGCGTTAACTGATAATCTGTCTTCATAAGTTTCTAAATAAAACTTTTTATCTCTAGTTTTTAAGGCATAATCATGATAAAACTTAAAAGCTCCCATAAAAGTAGAAAAACGAAATTTTTTTTGATAAGCGATTTGATAAATTGTTTTAATTTGATCATCGTTGTATTTACTTAAAAAAGTAGTTTCATAATATTCGTTAGTTTGTAAAAAATTTAATTTCTCTTTTAAAGTATCAAAACGTTTTAATTTTGGTTTTACTTCGTTTGATAAAAAACTTATTAAAGCTTCTTGGTCTTTATCTAAATCTTTAATATTCCCTTTTTCATCAATAATTTGATTGTTAAGAATAATCCAAGGTGGCAAAACTTTAGTTGGGTTAAAAGTTTTAATTGCTGGCTGGTGGGAAGTAAAATTATTTTGTGCCTGCAAAGAAGAAGGTTTTTTTGGTTCGTGATAAGAAGTAAGCCAGTCTTTTAAGAAATCTCTTTCTTCTTTTAAACCAGAGCCTTCAAATTTCAAAACTAAAGGAATGTTGTAAGTAGAAGCGATAATGTCGCCTGCTTTGCCATAGTTTGTGCCCCAAGTTTTATTTCCAGATACTGCAACGCCAATAACTTGCGAATTATTTTGTGCCAAAAAACTTTTCGCTTCTTCAGAAACTTCACCAAATTTAACACTACGAGTTAATAAAAAAAGCTTTTCATTAGGTTGAGAAGTTTTTTGATATTCTTTGATGTGGCAAAAAGCTAAATTAAGACTTTGAGCCATTTGATAAACTTGACCTTGCACAAGACCATCATAAACTACTTGGATTTTATTTTGTAATGACATAACGTAATAATTCTCCTTTTTTTGAATATTTCCGAAAATAACTTACAACCGAACTCCTTAAATAAAAGAGTTATTTGATAAAATTCCAACAACTAAATATACTCTTTTATTTAATTAGTTTTGTTCTATAATGCAAATTTATCATCTAATAATATTATATCAATTTTATAGGTTAGGATGATTTTAAATTTGCACTGTTATAAAAAAATTGTAAATAATTTTATTTTTAATACTTAAATAGGTTATAGTTTTAATAACTAGTTTTTTGGTTTTAAGATGGTTTTGTTTTTTAGTCTGGTAGTAATTTATGAGTTATTATTGTTAAAAAAGATAAAAAAAATACCCTTGAAAAAGGTATTTTTTATTTTAAGTTGTTTTTTTGGTATTAATAAAAAATTTATCTTTTTTTGATTCCATTTATATGGAAAAATAATTTTTTTGTTTTTAAAAGATTTGATTAAACAAACATTTGATGGAGATAATATTTTTTTTGGGTTTGATAAAGAGTCAATAATTCATTTTCTAATTTGATTTGTTGTTCTAGTAAAGATAAAAAATCAGCTATTTGGTTTTGATGTTCTAAATGAGGAGTAAGAGTAATTTTAAAATTAAGAAGCGTTGGTTTTTGAATGCCAGGAACAGAAGTTCCAGTTTTTAATTGTTGGAGTTGAGGTTCTTTCGCTTTTAACAGATAGTATAAATATAAGAGGTTAATTGAAACGGTACTATTAGGTTTGATATCTAGAAGAAAAGAATTATTGCTATACCACATTTTATCTTCATGATAAAAACATAACCCAATGCTACCTTTACGAATAATAGTAATAGCTGGTGGATCGGAATTATATTGATGATAATAACCTAAAGGATAAAGGCCGCCAGCTATAACTGGATAGGGATTGTTTTTCGTAGGTACAGGTGATAATTGTTTTTTGCTTAAAGGTTTACCAGTAATAATGTCTACTATCTCTTTTAAAGGAAGAAATTGACATGGAGTGGTTTTAAAGGCTTTGAATTTAAGTTGGGCAGTAATTAAGCGGTGGAGATAATATTTTTGTTGGGTTTGATAAAGGGTTAATATTTCATGTTCTAATTTAATTTGTTGTTCTAATAAAGATAAAAAAGTAGCGATTTGGTTTTGATGTTCTAAATAAGGAGTAAGAGTAATTTTAAAATTAAGAAGCGCTTGTTTTTGAATACCGGGAACAGAAGTTCCGGTTTTTAATTGTTTTAATTGCGGTTCTTTGGCTTTTAACAAATAGTATAAATATAAAAGGTTAAGAGAAAAGGAAGGATGAGGTTTGATTTTGAGAAGAAAAGAATTATTACTATACCACATTTTATCTTCATGATAAAAACATAACCCAACACTACCTTTACGAATAATAGTAATAGCTGGTGGATCCGAATTATATTGATGATAATAACCTAAAGGATAAAGGCCGCCAGCTATAACTGGATAGGGATTGTTTTTCGTAGGTACAGGAGATAATTGTTTTTTGCTTAAAGGTTTACCGGTAATAATATCTACTATCTCTTTTAAAGGAAGGGATTGACATGGAGTGGTTTTAAAGGCTTTAAAGCTTAAATGAGGGGTTTGAGGAGAGGAAGGATTCATTGTTAACTCCTTATAATTAATATTTTTAACAAACAACAAAAAAAGACTAGTTACTAAAAACAGTCTTTTAGATTAAAATAATTTTTTAATGTTAACAATTATTAGACTAATTCTTTTACATAAAGATTGATTTTGGCTTCTAATTGCTTTAACTCTTCTTTTTTGGATTGAATTTCTTTTGTAATTTGCTTAATGTCAATTTGTTCAAGTTCTTTTTGAGTTTCATTATTTTGAAGATAGCGATTAATACTTAAATTATAATTATTTTCTTTAATTTCGTCTAAAGAAGCTAAATAAGCAACTTGTTCTTGATTTTGACGTTGTTCATAAAGTTTTAAAATTGTTTGTATATTTTCTTTTGCAAGATAATTTTTTTTACCTTCTCTTTTGAATTCTTGGGAGGCATCAATAAACAAAATATGTTCATTTTTTTTACATTTGGTAAAAATAATAATACAAGTAGCAATGCTAGTCCCATAAAAAATATTTTCCGGTAAACTAATAATCGTATCAATATATTCTTTTTCAATTAAATGTTTTCTAATGAGATATTCGCTATTGCCTCTAAATAAAATACCATGAGGAACTACTACAGCGCATATACCATCGTCAGCTAATAAATATAACATATGTTGAATGAAAGCATAATCAGCAGCTTTAGCGGGAGCTAATTTTTCTACTCCTGAAAAACGTTCATCTTGTAATAAGTTTGAAGAAGGTTTCCATTTTAAACTATAAGGTGGATTAGCTACAATCACATCAAATTTTTGGTTCATATGTTCTTTATCGGGGTTTTTTAAAGTATCGCCATTTGCCAAATGACAATTCTCTAATTCAACAATATCACTATTTAAAATCATATTCATGCGGGCTAAATTATAAGTACTGAAATTAGAATCTTGACCATAAATGTTAATATATTCAATATTTTTTTTATTTTTAAGCTTCAATTCTTTGATGACTTTTAATAATAACGCCCCAGAGCCACAAGTAGGATCATAAATATTTTTAATTTTTTTAGTGGTTTTAAGAGTAACTAATCGTGCCATTAAAGTAGAAACCAAAGATGGAGTATAAAATTCACCGGCTTTTTTGCCGGCCGAAGCAGCGAATTCTCCAATTAAATATTCATAAATATCGCCTAAAACATTACTGCACAAACTTTTATAAGGACAAATATTATTGATTTGTGACATGATGGTCGTAAAAAGTTTATTTCTATCTTTTTCCATTTCGCCTAATTTAGTATCATAAAAATTAATATTAGTAAATAAATTATTAAAAATTTTTTTTGAAGCTTTACTTTGGGAAGAAGTATGAATACTTTGAAAAGCTTTATATAAATCTATAAAACTAAAATCTTTTTGCTTAGCTTTTTGAATTAAAGTAGACCACCAATATTGAGATTCTAAGAAAAAACCTAAATTTTTTAAAACGTCTGGCTTAAAAGTTGGTTTTTCTAGTTTGCTTTCGAAGTCTTTTTTATCATTTATTTTATATCTTTGCTCTAATAAATTTTCAAATTTTTCTGATAAATAACGAAAACATATAATAGGTAAAATATAATCTTTATATTCAATAGCTGTCATATTGCCTCTTAAATTATTTACCATTGACCACAAAGCTTTATATAAATCATTTTTTTGTTGATAATTATCCAAATTTGGTTCTTTTTGTTCTATCATTTGACCTTTTTATCCTTTTATTATCATTATTTTTTCTTTTTGAATAAAGTTTTTAATAAAATTTATTATTTTTTCTATCATTTGACCATTTAATTCCCATATTTCTTCCTTTTTTCCTCTTGTATATGCATCAAAAAAAGAAGAATTATTGTCTAAATAATTACGAATTTTTGTATGTTTAATGTAACCATAATATTTATAATCTTTAATTAATTCATCGATAAAAGTAACAAATTCTGGTTCTAAAGTAAATACATGACAAAAATCTTTTTTCTCTTGTTCTAATTGCTCTTCAACAAATTCATTCCATGTGGCATTAATATTATTGTTTTGAAAATATTTATGCAACATTTGCTTTTTTTCTTCTGGTACGTTCAAATCTTGAATATATTTTATTATTTCTTTTTCAGACATTTCGTTTTGATCTTTTAATCTTTTTAATCTTTTTAAAAAATTAAAATCAATAATTTCCGATGTAAAATCATCATCTGAATATGATGTTTGTTCGAAATTGGTATCGTCCTTAGTTTTTTCGTTTAGTGGTGGTGTTTGAGAACTCCAATAACCATTTATTTCAATCCAATCATCATCTTGAAAACTTAAAGTAGCTTTAGGATCGTTATTTTGATATAAATTATTATTTTGCACCGAAACAGATTTGAATTCGCTATTTTGATTATTAATCTTGAAAGATTTTAAAATTTTTTTTTCTGGATGATTACGATCGACAATATGAATAGCTTGATTTTCAATTTCATTACTAATAAATAAATGACTAAGATGTTTGGTTTTGGCTTTTAATTCTTGACCTGAATATATGCCTGGCTGTAATTCAGCTTGCTTTTGCCATTCTGATAATTGTCTTTTATATTTAGATTTTTTAGTAGGTTGAATACAATTTTTTTGAACTTCGATACGCATATCTTCATATTTTTGTTTAAATGCTTTAAATTGTTCTAAAGGCAAATGTTTATTAAAATCATTCCAATCAAATTCAGGCTTTTGGGTTTCGATGAATTCTTTAAAGTTTTGTAATTCTTTAAAAGCTTTTAAAAATTTTTTTTGTTGTTCGCAATCATCTAATTGTTCGGTAGCCATAGGATTTGGAGTTATTTGTAATAATTGTTGTATTCTTTGTTTCAATTTGGTTTCAATATCAACATTAAATTCTTGTTCACTTTGTATTATGTCTTTAAGTTGACTCTTTTGTTGGATAGCAAATAATTCAATAGCTTCATCGACATTTTTTTTAGTCGTTTGGTAACAAACTATTTTGCCTCTATCTTTACTAGGAGATGGACATACACGATTAACACGAGAAAAAGCTTGAATTAAAAAATGTTTTTCTAGTTGTCTATCGACATATAAAGTATTGGTGCGAGGAGAATCAAAACCAACTAAAAACATGTTTACAACAATTAAAAGATCAATTTCTTTCTTTTTGAATTTTTTAGCAAGATGACTAGCATAAGTTCGACTGTTAACTTTAGTGCCAAAAGTTTGATTATAATCGTTGATAATTTCTGCTAAATTTTTTTCATTTTTATGATTTTTTATTTGTTTTTGTTTGGTTGTGAAATTTAAATTATCTGTTTTATCCAAATCTTGAAGTTCAAGTTCATGAAAAATAGCAGCTATTTTAAAAGGAGGTTTTTTGTTTTTAAACAATTTATAATAAGACATTAAATCTTCTATTTTACTTACAGTCATTAAAGCGTTAAATTTAGCCTTATTAGTATTTTCATAATGTTTTTCTAAAATATCTGTGACAATTAGTTCATGATTAGATGTAATTTTATCATTGTTTTTAAGATAAAAGATTTCCCACGGAACAACATTATGATCTTTAATGGCGTTAATTAATAAATATTTATGACGACATTTCTCAAATAAATCATCAGTAGTTTTTAAATTAGCATTTTCTTGCTTTAAAATAGGTGTTCCTGTGAACCCTAAAAATTGTGCTCGAGGAAAAGATGATGTAATTTTTTGTCTCATTTCACCAGCTTGTGAACGATGACATTCATCAATAATAAAAATAATTTTCATATTTTTTAATTTATTCAAAACAGCATCTTTTTGTTGACAAAGAATATTTAATTTTTGAATAGTGGTAACAATTAAAGAATTACATCCTTTTTGAATAGTTTCTCTTAATTTTTTGGTATTTTCAATATCTTCTACTATATCGGCATTAAATTTATTAAATTCTTGAATGGTTTGTTCATCTAAATCTTTGCGGTCAACTAAAAAAAATATATATTTTTCTTCTAAATTTTCTTCTAAAATTTGACTTAATTTAAAAGAAGTAAGTGTTTTTCCTGACCCTGTAGCATGCCAAACATAACCATTATTATTAGTTTCTTCAACTAATTTCGTAAGTTTTTCGGCTGCATGAACTTGATAAGGTTTTAAAACAATTAATTTTTCTTCAGTTTCATTTAAAACAATAAAACGAGCAATCATTTTGCCTAAATGACATTTGTTTAAAAAAGAATCTACAAATTGATCTAAAGAATTAATAATTTCATTATTTTCTTTAGTCCAACTAAAAATTAATTCTTCAGATAAATCATCGGCTTTATTATTAACAAAATATTTAGTTGTATTTTTGTTAGAAATAACAAAAAGTTGAAGATAATTAAATAAACTTTTTAGACCTTCTGATTTATAATTTCTTTTAATTTGTTTAAAAGCTTTTCTATAATCTTCTCCTGGTTTTTTTAATTCCATCATAACTAGTGGCAAACCATTAATTAAAATAATAATATCATATCTAAAACTATTGTGATGATCTATTGATTCTGTTACTTGATTAGTGACTTGAAAATAATTAGAACACCATTTTTTGGTATCAAACAATCTTAAATTAATATAATTTTTTTCATCAGCATTTTGAATATCAATAGAATCTCTTAAACGTTGAGCACAATGAAAAACATCATTTTTTCTTTCTAATTCATACATTAATTGTTTAAATTGTTTATCTGTTATTTTTTTATTATTTAATGCATCTTTATTGAAATTTTCTATTTGGGTTCTAAAATTTTGTTCTAATTCCTCTTGATTATTGATTTTAATATATGAATAACCATTCTTCTTGCTTAATTGCTTAATAATTTCTTCTTCTAATATTTTTTCGTCTATAACCATTCTTAATTTTTTAACCTTTTTTAAATTTTTTAATAAAAAAATACAATTAAAAGACATTTCTTTTGTTACTATTTCGATTCTTTGAGGTGTTTTTAAACTTTAGAGGCTTTGTAATTTTGAAAAATTCTTTAAGACTATCGTTTTGTCTGCAAACCCAAAACAGAACCACCCAAAGAATCCTAATTTTGATAAAAATAGTCTTTTTTTTATTTTGATAAGATCATTAACTTTAAACTAATTTATTGATTTTTTCTTTATTAATAGTTTTTTGTTTTGGTATAATATTTAATTTTTGATTGGTTTTTGTGATTTTGGTTGCTTCTTTGTAACAACGATTTACTATTTTAAAGGGCGCCAAAGAGGCCTAAATATCGTGTTATCTAACCAATAGCCAGTGCCGATAAACACTGAATGGATACGTTCGGTTCGTTAAACGAAAGAATAACGGATTACAGCAGAATGTAAAAGCGCGATTGAGGGTCAGATAGTAGTGTGAACCCAAGAAGAAAGCGCAACCAAATTGTCCCATGGAAAAGCCTGAAATGGCCTAAGAAGACAAAGCAGATGTAATTAATAAACCTAACGGGTAAAACTACTGAAAGAATCCCCGTGAGTCCAAAGTCTAACAAGATATGTTTGAAGTCTTGGTTAGTTTATCTAATTAACAGAAAACTTGGAATCTCGCCAACCCCTCAGAAATACTACGGCAACGTATGAAACTGCACGGCTAAGTGTTGGCATACTTCACCTAAAGGACAAGGTAGATATTTAGAAGCAACTTGGATAATCCTAAAAGCAGTCATTAATTTAACAAAGTAGGAAATAAAAGCCCTACTGCTCAAGGATAAAGAAGCTATATAGTAGTCGCAGGAAATTCAAAGTGATGATTGGAATATCATCATGCACTGACCTGCCGTGGCGAAGGTTAACGACCTTTACAAGGCGAAAGTAGTTAGTCATTTATTGTTTATTCAATGTAATCGAGAAAGGAGTTGATATACGTGTCAACAATTGATTACAAATCTAAGCTCTCTCGAACATTGAATATAATTCAATATTGTTCAAAAAACAACTTAAAACTCAAAGATACATTACAATGGGGAATGAACAACATCGAAAACACCTTAGAGGCATTCAATGCGATTGCCAACAACAAAGGAGCAGGTACAAGTGGCGTTGACGGTCAAACCATAAATGGAATGACATTAAAAACAATAGATAAAATACACCATGAATACGTCAACGGCAAATACCATGCAACCCTAGTTAGAAGAGTTGTCATCCCAAAAAGCAACGGTAAAACTAGACCTTTGGGTATACCTACCATAAAGGATAGAATTATCCAAAAATCACTCGAACAACTCCTAACGCCATACTTCGAGGAAATATTCTCACCTCTAAGTTTTGGATTCAGGACTAATAAATCATGTCATGATGCAATAAAAGCAGTCAAAGCCAAATTTCAAGGCATCGACTACATAATAAAAATCGACATTGAAGGGTACTTTGATACCATCGATCACAACATCCTACACAAAATGTTAACCCAATACATCACAAAAAACAAAGTTCTAACCACAATCAATAATTGGTTAAAAGCTGGGATAATGAAAAACTGTATCAAGTTTAATACACTATCAGGCTCACCACAAGGTGGCATCATTTCACCTCTATTATCAAATATATACGCACATTACATTGATACAAAAATAGAAGAACTGGTAAAAATTGGAACACCTAAAAAGAAATGGAATCCTGAATATGAAAGATTACGCCGACTAGGACAACACAAAAACTCTAATGTAAATTCACAAATAAATATCAACCCAAACACTAGAGTTGAATACACACGATACGCAGATGATTTCATCATAGGAGTTGGAGGAAATTACAACAAAGCCCAACACATCATGGAACAAGTGATCAAATGGCTAACACAAGACTTAAACTTGAAAATAAGTAAAGATAAGTCAAAAATTGTGAAAGCCAACAAAGGAACAAAATTCTTATCATACATGGTAAAAGTAAACCCAACCAATAGTACTAAGGGTAATAAAACAACAAAGAACTCATTCAACGGGTGCACCAAAATCCAAGTTCCGAGACAAATAATCAAAGAATACGGACAAGAGTACAGTTGGACAAAAAGAGGAAAAATCAAACATGACGAATCACTCGCCAGCAGAGATAAATTAGAAATAATCAAAACCTACAAAACAATACTCAATGGAATTCTACACTATTTCTGCTACGGCAACAACATAGCAACACTAGGACACCTTGCATACATCGCAGAATACAGTTGTTTGAAAACACTGGCAAGAAAGGATAAAACCTCGATTGCCAGAGTTCGAAAGAAACACAAAATAAAATCCCAATGGGGCATCGAATATAAAGACAACAAAGGAAAGAACCATTGGGAATTATGGCCTAAATTCACTTGGGAAAACATCAAGAAAATGCGTAAATGGAATACAGAAAATGTAGACCAAAAACCAAACCCAATGATATACCAAGGTAGAACTAATCTAACCGATAGGTTAGCTGCCGAACAGTGCACAATTTGCGGACAAACATCAGAACTCGAATTACACCACACAAAAACACTCCGCAACACTAAAGGCAGAGCCATGAAAGACAAGAAGACAATTGTTTTATGTAGAACATGCCACAGGAAAAGAACAAACCAACAAATGCAGGACATACGTAAACACAACAAAACTAAAAACAGATAAACAAAACTAAAAACAGATAAACAAAACTAAGAACGATTGAATAAACAACTAGCTAGGGGCGACCCGAAACTAGTTCCCTAACAGGAATGAATGATGGAAAGCGTAGTGCTTGGAAACTTGCTCGCTACGTTTGGACGGGGGCTGATTGTAATACATACAATGGAAACGCAAATCCCATTGTTGAAACGCAATTAATCTATCCGTATTAGCTTCATTAATCGCTTTTTTATTAGAAAATTTTTGAATCTTGCGTTGGTTCTAATTAACTAATAATCTTTTGGCGATTTTATCATTTTTTTATAATACCTCAGATAATTATAATCAATAAATAAAAATTCCTTTCTTGTATTTTAGTAGTAGTCGTTACTAAAAATAAAACCACTATTAATTATAATTATACATCAAAAAAAAAAACAAGTTTAACGCTTACCAAAACTCCATTTAATAAGGTTTTTACTTGTTTTTTTTATGATATTTTTTTATTTTTAAAATTATTAGTTTTTAGGTCTTTGAAATAACTTATCCAAATAAACAAAAGACTACCCTTTTAAGATAGTCTTTTTTCATTATGATTGTCTAATTAGTTTTGTTGATATTGTAATAAGTTTCGTTTAGGCCTTTTTAGTACTCTATATAACAAAAAAAACTTCTTCAATAAATAAAAGAAGCTTATTTGATTATTAAATAAAAGCAATAATTGCCATCGGGGCTGCATCGCCACGACGTGGAACGGTTTTAATAACTCTAGTGTATCCGCCTTGACAATTGACGTATTGGGAAGCTATTTTTTGAAATAACTTTTGTAAAACAGTTGTCTCTTCATTGATTTTTTCATCGAAAAGATGTCTTGAGGCTTGACGTCTAGTGTGCAAGGTTCCTTTTTTAGCCAAAGTAACCATTTTATTAGCTAATTTTTGTAATTCCTTGGCTTTTGGTTCTGTTGTAATAATTTGTTCTTGGATAATTAAATCAGTCATTAAAGTTCTTAATAAAGCTCTTCTTTGTGATTTATTGCGTCCTAATTTGCTAAAAGACATAACAAGCAACTATCCTTTCTAATTTTATTATTTGTCCTCTTCGGTGCTGTGGTGGAGAGCTTCTTTTAGATAATCATTAAATTCTAAACCGTATTCAACAAATTTATCTTTTAATTCTTGGAAAGATTTACGACCTAAACTTTTTAGTTTCACCACTTCTTTTTCACTAAGTTTAACTAAAGCAGCAACTGTGTTAATGCCAGCCCTTTTAAGGCTATTAAAAAGTCTAACTGATAAGTCTAATTGTTCAATTTCTAAGTCAAGAACGTAATTATGAGCTTCTTCTTTAGTTTCGGGAATAAACTCAATATTAGCTACCTTTTGACTTAACTCAACTATCACATTGAAATGTTCTACTAAAATTTTAGCAGCAGTGACTAGGGCTTCTTTGGCAACTGCAGCTCCATTGGTAGTGATTTGAATAGTTAACTCATCTTTGTTTCCTAATTTTTTTTCAACTTGATAAGCTACATCTAAAACTGGGGTGAACAAAGAATCAATTGCGATAACACCAATTTGATTTTCGCTATGAATTTTATTGTCTTTAGCGCCCACATAACCAATCCCTTTCTTAATAGTAACTGTCATATGAAAGTTAATGTTATCTGAAATAGTAGCAATGTGATGTTTGGGGTTAATGATTGTAACGCCAGCAGGTAATTCAAAACAAGCAGCGGTAACTTTTTTTGGACCGGTTAGATTAATTTCTAATTGTTCTTCAAAATCATCTGATTCATCATCGACTTTAAAAACAATTTTTTTTAAGTTCAAAATGATAGTCATAACATCTTCATAAACACCAGGAATGGTAGTAAATTCTTGTTCTACCCCTTCAATTTTGACATTAACAATAGCAGCTCCAGGTAAAGAAGATAATAAAATCCTTCTTAAAGCGTTTCCAATGGTGATGCCATAACCTCTTTCTAAAGGTTGAATTATAAATTTGCCAGAAGTAAGGTTTTCATCTAGTTCTTCAACAAAAAAAGGTTTAATAAATTTAAGATTTTTCATAATTACTCCTTTTTTCTTATCCTCTCGGAGGTTTTGGGGGGCGACAACCATTGTGTGGAACTGCGGTTACGTCTTTGATGGCAGTAATTTCTAATCCTACTGCTTGCAAAGAACGAATAGCTGCTTCTCTACCTGGTCCAGGACCTGCAACGAAAGCTTCAATTTTAACCATTCCGTGTTCCATTGCGGATTTAGCTACTGCTTCGGCTGCTAATTGAGCTGCAAAAGGAGTTGATTTACGACTATTTTTAAAACCTAAGGCGCCAGCGCTACTCCAAGCGATAGCATTACCATAAACATCTGTAATAGTAATAATAGTGTTACTAAAAGTAGCATGAATATGAGCTATTCCCAAAGGAACATTTTTTTTAACTTTGCGTTTAATAGTTTTTTTTCTCGTCAATGTCTTTCTCCTTTGTTATTTTTTCTTTCCAGCAATCACTTTAGGTTTTTGTTTGATAGTATGAGCATTATTTCTGGTTTTTTGACCTCTAACAGGTAAACCTTTACGATGACGCAAGCCTCTATAAGCACCAATTTCCATCAAACGTTTAACATTAAGTGTAACTTCACGTCTAAGATCACCTTCAACAGTGTATTTAGTGATTTCACTTCTCAAAGAAGATAATTGCTGTTCTGTTAAATTTTTAGTTCTAATATCTTGATTGATATTTAATTCAGTTAAAATTTTTTGAGATAGTTTTTTGCCTAAGCCATAAATATAAGTTAAAGCAATGACTATTCTTTTATCACTAGGAATGTCTATCCCTGCAATTCGAGCCATAAAATTCTCCTTTTATCCTTGTCTTTGATTGTGTCTGCGATTTTTTTTATTAATAACATAAACTCGCCCTTTGCGACGAACAATGATATCATCTTCACTGCGTTTTTTTACTGATGCTTTAACTTTCATCATTTTTCTCCTTATTTAAAACGATATGTAATACGTGCGCTAGTTGGATCATATGGTGATAATTCAATTTTTACTTTATCACCAGGTAAAATACGTATATTGTTGATGCGTATTTTACCAGAAACATAAGCGGTAATCGTTTTTTTATTTGGAAGTTCTACTTTAAATTTAGTATTTGGCAATACTTCAACAATAATAGCTTCCGTTTCGATAATATTTATTTTGGACATTTAAATAATTCCTTTAATTCCTTAATTTAATTTCCGATATTAGGCTAAAATTTCATAACTTGAATTAGTTACTACTACTGTATGTTCAAAGTGAGCACTTAGGCTTTTATCGGTAGTTACAACAGTCCAATTGTCGACTAAAATTTCTATTTCCGGGCTTCCTAACGTTAGCATCGGTTCAACACAAAAAGTCATACCTTCTTTGAAGATAGCTCCTTGATGCGGTTGACCGAAATTTGGAATATAAGGTTCTTCGTGTAAAGATGTACCAATCCCGTGTCCAGTAAAATCTTTGACAATTCCTAAATTATGTTGATTGGCAAAAGTTTGAATAGCATAAGAAATATCAGAAAAATGATTGCCTGGTTTAATTTGGGTAAGTCCTTGCATTAAAGCGGTTTGTGTCAAAGTAATCAGTGGAGGAGTAAGAGTTTTATCGCCTACAAAATAGGTGCAAGCGCAATCGGCATAATAACCTTTATAATAGATTCCTAAATCTATTGTAATAATATCGCCTAGTTTTAAAATTGTTTTTGTAGTTGGGATGCCATGCACAACGACTTCGTTGACAGAAGTACAAATATGTTTCGGAAAACCATGGTAATTTTTAAAAGCAGAAGTGACATTATGTTTTAGATAAAAAGCTTTTGCCAAGGAATCAAGTTTTTGAGTTGTAGTCCCTGGAACAATAAAAGTTGCAAGCATTTTGTGGGTTTTTTGTAAAATTAATCCAGCGTGTTTCATCAAATTGATTTCGTGAGGGGTTTTAATAGAAATCATTTTTGCTCCGTTTCTAACACCTTTAGAATCAAATTAGTAACTTGACTGATATTTTGCATGCCATCAACTTCAAAAAGTTTATTTTTTTGACGATAATATTGTACTAAAGGTAAAGTTTCTTCTTTAAAGACTTTTAAACGTTTTAAAAAAGTGTCAGGTTTATCGTCTTGCCTTTGGATTAATTTTTGTCCGTCTTTATCACAAATTTCTGGTATTTTTGAAGGGTTGTTGTCAAGATGATAGACTTTGCCACAATTTGGACAAATTCTGCGACCAACAATTCGATTCATCAAATCTTGTGTGCCGGCGTTAAAATAAAAAACTTTAGTTAAAGTTAAATTTGATTTGGCAAAAAATTCTTCTAAAAAACAAGCTTGTAAAATGTTTCTCGGAAAACCATCTAATAAAAAATTCGACGAAATCGATGTTGTAGATAAATAATCGGCAACCATTTGATTAGTGATAGAATCAGGAACTAACTTCCCTTGAGCAATAAATTTTTTACTTTCTTTACCTAATTGGGTTTTTTCTTTAAAATTTTTGCGAAAAATATCACCTGTTGCAACATGATGCATTTTTAAAAGGTCTGATAAAAACGCCGCTTGAGTGCCTTTACCAATTCCTGGAGGTCCTAATAATATTAATATCATAGTTTTTTTGTCTACTGAATTAAAATAATTTTGCATATTCTTTTTGGTTAGCGGTAGTCATAATTCGTTGAATAGTTTCAATTGCAACACTAACGATAATTAGTAAACTAGTTCCTCCTAATTTCATATGTTTTAAATGAAAAACTTTATTCATCAAGTAAGGCATAGTGACGAGTGTAACTAAAAAAACAGCCCCTATAACGGTGATTTTGAACAAAAGAGAAGATAAGTATTTCGTTGTTTGTTCTCCTGGTCTAAAACCAACAATATAGGCATCTTGTTTGGATAAATGCTCGGAAATATCTTCAGGATTAACATTCATAAAAGTAGAGAAAAAAGAAAAAACAATAATTAATAAAATATGCAAGCTCAAAGCAAAATTAACGATGTCAATATTAGTTAAATAATTGACAAAATTCTCAAAACCTTGATTATTTTTAATTATTGGGATTAACATTTTGAAAGGTTGCATCAAGGCATTTGCCAAAATTACAGGCATTACTCCAGCAGTGTTAATTTTAAAAGGGATATAACTATTACTTTTTGATGGACTTTGATTGCGAGCGTATTGTACTGGTATTTTTAAAGAAGTAATTTGGACAATCACAGTTACAATTAAAAATAAAAGCAATACTAAGATAATTAAAATAAATTGTGTTAGCAATTTTGGGTCAAAATTGTTGGTAAATAAATTGTCGTAATAATTTTGTTTTATTTCTTTTAAAGAGTCAATTAAATTATTACTCATTGAGGCCATAATTAAAATAGAAGTTCCATTACCAATCCCTTGAGAGTTGATTAAATCAGCAAACCAAATTAAAATAGCACATCCAGCAGCGGCAATTAAAGGGATCAAAAAGCAAACTGCCAATGAATCACTTGTTTTTTGAATCATTCCAAAAGTTTGTCCAAAAACAAATAATAAAGCTAAAGCCCTAGTTAAAAGGTTAAGTTTACGTTTACCGATTTGGCCTTGTTCTTTCCACTCACGGCAAATAGGTAAAAGTTTTTGTAAAAATTGAACTACAATAGAAGCTGTAATATAAGGATAAATGCCTAAACCAAAAAGTTTTGATGGGGCAGCATCTATCAATCCTAAAATTTTTAAAAGTTTAAATTCTTTAGGAATAAAAGGCAAAGGCAAAGCAGAACCTAACTTAAAAAGAAAAATAATAAAAAAAGTAAATAAGATTTGAAAAATCAATTTTGGATTGCCTAAAATTAATTTTATTTTGCTTTTCATCTTAAATAACCTCTATTTTTCCACCAACTGCTAAAATACAAGCTTCCGCTTGACGAGAAAATTTAGAAGCTTTGATGACTAATCTTTTAGTTAAAGTCCCTTGAGCCAACACTTTAATACCAGCTAATTTATTTTTAATAATTTTTTGTTCTAATAACAACTGAGGAGTAATAATACTATCTTCTAAGAAATTTTGCAAAGTTTTTAAGTTAATAATAGCATATTTTTTTTGTGAAAAGTTATGAAATCCTCTTTTAGGAATTCTTTGAAAAAAAGGGATTTGCCCTCCTTCAAAACCAGGGCGAAGAGTTTTTCCTGAGCGAGCTAATTGACCTTTATGTCCTTTACCAGAAGTCTTACCAGTACCACTACCAGGACCACGACCTAAACGTTTAGTCGTTTTGCGAGCATTAAGAACGGGTTTGATGGTGTGTAACATTATGCTTCCTCCTTTGTATCAAAAACTTTTTGAACCGTAATAAGATGATTGATAGTTTTAATCATTCCATGGATGGCTGGATTGTCATCTTTGATTACTTGACTATTGATTTTTTTCAAACCTAAAGAATGAGCGGTTTTAATTTGATTACTGCGACAAGCAATCAAACTTTTAGTTAAAGTAATTTTTAGTTTCATTGTTCATTTTTTTCCAAAGTAAGACCTCTTAATTTGGCTACTTCTTCTTTTGTTCTTAAACTTTGTAATCCATCCATCACAGCTCTTATTATGTTAATTGAGGTACGAGAACCAAATGTTTTAGTCAAGACATCACTAATACCCACTAATTCTAAAATAGTTCTTGCAGCTGTTCCTCCAGCAACGATACCAGTACCTTTAGAAGCAGGTTTTAAAAAAAACTTAGAAGCTCCAAAACGACCAATAGTTTCGTGAGGAATAGTGGTTCCTACCAAAGGGATACGAACTAACTTTTTTTTAGCTTTTTCTAAAGCTTTTTTAATCGCTTCTAAAATATCTTGGGCTTTGGCGGTTGAAAAACCAATTTGCCCTTTTTTATCTCCGACTACTACTAACGCAGAAAAACGAAAACGACGTCCGCCTTTAACTACTTTAGTGATGCGATTAATTTTAACGACTTTTTCCTCGAAAGGAGATACTTTTTTTATAAATTCTTTTTTTATTGGTTTCATCTCGTTTTTCTCCCTTAAAACTGTAAGCCTGATTGACGACAAGCTTCAGCTAAAGCTTTTATTTTACCGTGGTACAAATAACCAGAGCTATCAAAGACGATGTGAGTAATTCCTTGAGCTAAAGCTTTTTGAGTGATTAAAGCACCAACTGCTTGAGCAGCTTTGATGTTTGAACCTAAAATATTAGTTTCTTTACTGTGAACACTGCATAAAGTATTTTTAGCATTATCATCAATTAATTGGACATAAATAAATTTATTAGATCTAAAAATATTTAAACGTGGACGTGAATTTGTGCCTTTAACGATTTTTCTGAGACGCAAATGACGTTTTTTGCGTAAAACATTTGAAGATTGTTTAGTTATCATGACTTATTTTTAGTCCTTTCTATTTTTTTTTAGCACTTTTACCAGCTTTTTGTCGAAAATATTGACCCACATAGCGAATACCTTTGCCTTTATAAGGTTCAGGTTTACGTAATTTAACTATTTTAGCAGCAAATTCTCCGACTAACTGTTTATCGATTCCTTTAATAACAATTTCTGTATTTTGATTAACTGTTACTTCTAAGTTATCAGGAATTGAAACGTTGACAGGGTGAGAAAAACCTAAAGATAAAATAATTTGTTGGTCTTTGATTGAAGCTCGGTAAGCTAATCCGACAATTTTTAAAGTTTTTTGGAAACCTTTACTGACTCCTTCAATCATATTAGCAAGCAAAGCTCTAGTGGTACCATGAATCTTTTTCATAAAAATTTCATCATTGGGACGAACAATTGCAATAACTTTATTTTCGTTAGTAATTTTTAATCGATAGTTAAATTGATATGCTAATTGCCCTTTAGGGCCTGAAACTTTAATAAAATTTCTGTCTTGAATATCAACTGTAACTGCATCGGAGATTTCAATTACTTTATTTCCTACACGTGACATAATTGTCTCCTTTAATTGTTTTGAGTTTTTACCAAATATAAGCTAAAACTTCGCCACCAACTCGAGAAAGACGCGCTTGAGCGTCAGTTAAAATCCCTTTAGAAGTAGACACTAAAGCAACGCCCAAACCATTTAGCACTTTAGGCATTTGTTCAGCGGTTGCATAAACTCTTAATCCTGGTTTAGAAACGCGTTTTAACCCTTTAATGACTTTTTCTTTGTTAGAAGCGTATTTTAAACTAACAATTATTTCTCGAGATGAATGAGGTAGATAAAAATCTTTAATAAAGCCTTCAGTTTTTAAAACTGATAAAATTTCTAATTTTAATTTTGAAGCAGGGATTAACACTTTTAAATGCGACATTTGATTAGCATTACGAATTCGTGTTAACATATCTGCAATCGGATCAGTCATAACCATGTTTTAGTCTCCTTTTTACCAACTAGTTTTTTTAACGCCCGGCAATTTTCCTTCGTGCGCTAACTGTCTAAATTTAATTCTAGAAATGCCAAATTTACGAATATATCCGCGTGGTCTACCATCGATAGAATCTCTATTTTTTAAACGGACAGGTGAGGCTTTAACAGGAATTTGAGATAAACCGACATAATCAGATTTTTTTTTAAGCTCTAAGCGTAATGCAGCATATTTTAAAACTAGTGCTCTTTGCTTAATATCTTTTGCTATTTTGGATTTTTTAGCCATAAACAATACTTCCTTTAATTTTTAAACGGCATACCATAAAGTTCTAATAGCTTTTTGGCTTGAACGTTGTTTTTGGCGGTAGTGACAATAATAATATCCATACCACGGATTTTTTTTACTTTATCAATGTTAATTTCGGGGAAAACGATTTGTTCTTTTAACCCTAAAGCATAATTGCCTCTGCCATCAAAAGATTTTCCTGAAATACCCCTAAAATCTCTTACACGAGGGAAAACAAGGCGAGTTAATTTATATAAAAAAGCTTCTTTACGAGCTCCTCTTAAAGTCACTTTTGCCCCGATTGGCATTCCTTCGCGTAATTTAAAATTAGAAATAGCTTTTTTAGCCTTAGTGATGACAGGACTTTGACCTGTTAATAACTTTAATTCTTCGACAACATCATCTAAAACTTTAACATTAAAAATAGCATCCCCTACACCCATATTAACAACTACTTTATCTATTTTGGGAACTTGCATTACTGTTTGATAATTGAAAGTTTCCATTAGGGTAGTAGTGATTTTTTTATGATCTAATTGGTATAAATTGTTTTCTTTTTTCATTTAATCAAACTCTCCTTAATTTAGATCATCTAGTTTATTGCCAGAAATTTTAGCAAAACGCACTTTTTTCCCCTCTTCAAAACAGATACCTATTTTAGTTGGTTTTTGAGTTGAAGGGTCAATTAAAGCGACGTTTGAAATGTGAATGGAAGCTTCTTGTTTAATTATGCTTCCTTGATCTTGATCTTTGGAAGGTGGTTGATGTTTAGTTTTAATATTAACCCCTTCAACAATAATTCTTTGTTTTTTGGTAAAAATTTTTAAAACTTTGCCTGTTTTAATTTTTTTTTGTCCGGATTCATCGATGAAAAAACGATCTTTTCCGGATAAAATAGCAACAGTTTCGCCTACTTTGATACGCATCCTTTGGTAACTCCTTATAAAACTAATTGAGCTAAAGAAACTATTTTTGGAAATTTCTTTTCGCTTAATTCACGAACTACTGGACCAAAAATACGAGTTCCAATAATATTTAAATCTTCTTTTAAAAGTACTAAGGCGTTGTCATCAAATTTTATATAAGAGCCGTTTTTACGTCTTAAACCTGTTTTTGAACGAACAATAACACCTTTTAGAACATCATGTTTCTTAACAGTTCCTGAACCAGATTTAACAGTTACAACTACAATATCACCAATGTTGGCATAACGACGACGAGTTCCACCTAAAATACCAATAACTAGAACTTCTTTAGCGCCACTATTGTCAGCAACAACTAACCTACTTTCTCGTTGTATCATTTTAGCTTCTCCTTTGTGTGAGTAAGAATTTTGAATAATCGAAATCTTTTAGTTTTAGATAAGGGTTTTGTTTCCATAAAGTTAACTAAATCACCAATTTTGGCAATTTGTTCTTCATCGTGAACATGGAATTTTTTCGATTGCTTCACTCTTTTACCATATAAAGGATCTTTTTTGTAAATATCAACAACAACAGTAATGGTTTTTTGCATTTTATCAGAAACTACTATTCCTGAAAATATTTTTCTAAAATTACGATTCATTAATTTTCCTCCTTGATGATTTCTTCGTTTTTGTCGGTATTAGTATCATCAGGTGATTGGATTTTTTTGTCTTCCGATTTAACATCAACTGACGGAAGAATATCTTTTGAAGGCTCTAAAACTTGATTATTAGTTTTAAGTTTAATTTTGGTTTTATGATTTTTTTGGGGTTTTTGGGAAGATAGGGCAATTAAAGTTGAGTTAATAAAATCAGTGTTTTGTTGTGTTAAGATAGTTTTCATGCGAGCAATGCTTTTTTTAAGTTTACGAATTTGAGCGGTATTGGTTAGTTTTCCTAGAGCCAATTGAAAACGCAAATCAAATAATTCCTGTTTTAAAGTTGCTACTTTGTTTTCTAAATCTTGTGAGTTCATTTTTAAAACATCTTTTATTTTCATACTTGAGTACCTTTTTTAATAATTTTGGTTTTAATTGGTAATTTATGAGAAGCCAATCTTAAAGCTTCTACTTCTATTTTTCCAGAATTAGAAGTATCTTTGACTTCAAATAAAATTTTACCAGTTTTAACAACTGCTACCCATTCTTCTGGCGACCCTTTACCAGAACCCATTCTTACTTCCAAAGGTTTTTTAGTTAAAGATAAATGAGGGAAAATATTGATCCAAACTTTCCCGGTTCTTTTCATATAACGAGTCATTGCAATACGAGCAGCTTCGATTTGTTTGTTAGTAACAAAAGCTCCTTCTTTAGCAATTAAGCCATAATTGCCATTAACAATGATGTTTTTCCCCTTAGCTTTGCCTTCGAAACTTACACGATGAGGACGACGATATTTAGTGCGTTTTGGCATCAACATAATTATTTACCTCCTTTAAAGTGACGAGGGTGTTTGGCAAATTTATTTTGCGAAACAAAAGGTTTACGAGTGTCTAGGATGGTTTGACCGGATAAAACTTCACCGTGAAAAATCCAGACTTTGATCCCTAAAACACCATAAGTGGTGTGTGCTTCGTAGGCAGCATAATCAATATCTGCTCTTAAAGTGTGCAAAGGAACACGACCTTCAGCATTGCCTTCGCTACGCGCTATTTCATTGCCATTAAGACGACCAGAAATTAAAATTTTAATCCCTTTAGCGCCAGATTTAAGGGCTCTTTGGATCGCCATTTTTTGAACACGACGAAATTTCATTCGGTTTTCTAATTGTTCAGCAATATTTTGTGCTACTAATAAAGCTATTTTATCTGGGATTTTAACTTCTATAATATTTAAGTTAATGTCTTTGCCAGTTAATGTTTTTAATTGCGCTACTATTTTATTGCGAGTTTCACCCTCTTTACCGATAATCATTCCTGGTTTGGCGGTATGAATTGAAATTGTGATCCGATTTTTGGTTTTTTCTTTTAAACGCTGTATTTCAATTTGACTAATAGCGCTTTTTTTACCAAATTGATTAATTATTTTGCGAATTAAAAATTCTTCTTTAATTAAAGCTGGTATTTCTTTGTCATTGACACACCATTGAGAATCCCAAGTTCTAATAATACCTAATCTTAAACCATTAGGATTAGTTTTTTGACCCACTGTTCGCCTCCTTTGATGTTTGCAAGTTTTTAGCAGCCACTACTAAAGTGATGTGACTAGTTCTTTTTTTAATCATATCACCAGACCCTTTAGCTCTCGGAAACATACGCTTTAAACGTATGCCTTCGTTGACAAAAACTTCTTTGACAAAAAGTTGTTCACGTTGTAATTTTAAATTATTTAAAGCATTTGCAACAGCACTATTTAAAAGTTTTAAAATAACGGGAGCAGCTACTTTAGGAGTAAAAGTTAAAATGGCTTGAGCTTGATCGATATTTTTTCCTCTAATTAAGTCAATCACTAAACGGGATTTTCGAGGGGCGATTGAAACTTTACGAACAATCGCTTTAGCGTTTTTAGTTTCCATAGTCATTCCTTCCCATTATTTTATTTTTTTTGAATTTTTTTGTCTTTTTTGTTATGTCCACGATAAGTGCGGGTAGGAGAAAACTCTCCTAATTTATGACCGACCATGTTTTCTGTAATGTAGACAGGAATATGTTCGCGTCCATTATAAACAGCGATTTTGTGACCTACAAAGACAGGAGTAATTGTGGAACTACGTGACCAAGTTTGAATCACTTTTTTATTTTTTAAATGTTTTTGTTTTTCTATTTTCGCCAATAAATGACTAGCGACAATAGGACCTTTTTTAATTGAACGTGGCATATGTATCTCCCGATTATTTTGTACGACGTCTAATGATTAAAGCATTAGATGCTTTTTTGCGATCACGAGTTTTAACACCGCGAGCTTTTTTACCCCAAGGAGTCATTGGCGATTTACGTCCAATTGGCGCTTTACCTTCTCCGCCGCCGTGAGGGTGATCATTTGGATTCATAGCAGAACCTCTAACTGTTGGTCGAATGCCTAAAAAACGTTTTTTCCCGGCTTTACCATAATTAATCAGTTTGTAAAATTCATTACCGATTTCACCAATAGTAGCACGACAAGTGCCGAGTACTTTACGAACTTCACTTGATTGTAAACGCAATAAGACATATTTATCTTCACGACTGATGATTTGTGCAGATGAACCAGCACTGCGGGCGATTTGTCCGCCTTTGCCTGGTTTTAATTCGATATTATGGATGGTTGTTCCTACTGGAATATTGATCAAAGGTAAGCAATTGCCTACTTTGATATCAGAATCTGATCCAGAGATGATTTTCATTCCAATTGTTAATCCTTTAGGGGCTAAAATGTATCTTTTTTCGCCATCAGCGTAAAAAATCAAAGCAATATTGGCGCTACGATTTGGATCGTATTCAATAGTGGTAACCTTGCCTGCAATATTATCTTTGTTTCTTTTAAAATCAATTAAACGATATTTTCTTTTAACACCACCACCACGATGCCTAACGGTTATTTTACCTTGATTATTGCGTCCAGCTTGATTTTGAAAAGGGACTAATAAACTTTTTTCAGGTGTTTGAGTAGTTAGTTCTGCAAAATTAGAAACACTCATGTTACGCAGTCCATTGGTGGTAGGTTTATATTTTTTGATCGCCATTATTTATACCTTTACCTTCTTTGTTTTTTTAATCGTTTGCCAATATATCAATTTTTTGTCCTGAAGCCACTTTGACAACGGCTTTTTTGTAACTAGCAGTGTAGCCTTCAAATCTACCTTTTCTTTTGAAACGCGGTAAAATGTTGCTAGTGTTCACCGACAAAACTTTTACTTGGAAAATGTGTTCTAAAGCTTTTTTAATTTCAATTTTGTTCGCTTTTTTAGACACTTTAAAAGTATATTTATTTTGTCTTTCGATTAATTTATTAGTTAACTCAGTGATAATCGGAGTTTTAATTAATTCGTAATATTTAGTCATAGTTTATTTTAAAACCTCCTCAAAATATGCGACAGTATCTAGTGTTAAGATTAGATTTTTACAATTAAGTATTTGATAAACACTAGTGTGAGCGGCTGTCTCTAAGGTGATAAAAGGTAAATTGCGAGTAGCTAAAGTTAATTTTTCAGTAAGCTTAGTTACTATAATTAAAGTTGTGGTTGTGATTTTTAATGATTGTAAAATTTGTTTAAAATCTTTAGTTTTGTGAGTTTCTAGGTTGAAATCATTAACTAAAATTAATTGTTTTTGTTGTGCTTGCAAAGATAAAGCTGATTTTAAGGCTAAATGACGCACTTTTTGGTTGACTTTAACTGAATAATCACGTGGAGAGGGTCCAAAAGCAACACCACCTCCGCGCCACAAAGGTGAACGAATAGAACCATGACGAGCTTTACCAGTCCCCTTTTGCTTCCAAGGTTTTTTACCTCCACCAGAAACTTTGGCACGTGTTTTAGCGGCGTGAGTCCCTTGTCTCATAGCAGCTCTTTGGGCATTAACAACATCATATAAGACTTGTTGATTAGGTTTAATATCAAAAATACGATTTTCTAATTCCTTAGTGGAAACTAAATTACCTGTTTGATCAATAATATTATATTTTGGCATGCATTTGCTCCTTAGTTAATTTTTTAACAGCAGATTTAATCATAACAAAACCTTTATTAGGTCCTGGAACGTTGCCTTTGATTAAAAACAAACTTTTATCATGATCAATAGAGACAATAACTAAGTTTTGGATAGTAACGGTTTTATGCCCCATTTGTCCTGGTAATTTCTTGCCTTTAATCTTGCCTTTAATAGGTCCCATAGAACCAGGACGACGATGGTAACGAGAACCGTGAGTTTCAGGGCCTCTACTTTGATTATGTCTTTTGACCGAACCTTGGAATCCTTTACCTTTTGAAGTTCCTGTCACATCAATAAAATCATCTACTTGAAATAAATTGCTAGTAATTTTATCACCTACTGCCAAATCGGATAACAAAGAGATGGCTTCTTTTTTGAATTTAATTTCTTGAATGAAGCGCTTAGGAGTTGTTGCAGCTTTTTTAAAATGTCCTAACATTGGCTTGGTTGTGATTTTTTCTCTTTTATCATCAAAACCTATTTGAGTAGCTGCATAACCATCAAGTTCAACATTTTTTTGCTGTAAAACAACATTAGCAGAAACTTCTACTATTGTTACTGGAATTAATTCTCCTTGTTTATTAAAAATTTGAGTCATTCCTATTTTTTTGCCTAAGATTCCTTGAGCCATTTCCTTCCTCTTTTCTATTTTTTTTACTTACAATAATTAATTTACAAATTTTATAAATGTTTTTAATAAAAACTGCTTGATATTTTATTTTTTTAATAAAATATCGATTGCAGGTGGTAAATTGATATGCATTAAAGATTCAATAGTTTTATTATTGGGGTTGATAATTTGAATTAAGCGTTTGTGAGTGCGACGTTCAAATTGTTCTCTAGAATCTTTATTTACAAAAGGGGAACGCAACACAGTAAAAACTTCTTTTTTAGTTGGAAGCGGGATTGGTCCTTCAATTTGTGCTCCAGTTTTGGTAACGATATCAATAATTTTTTTAGCAGCTTGATCAATTAAATGATGGTCATAAGCTCTTAAAAGTATTTTGATAATTTCTCTTTCTTTTTTGTTCACTAATATGCTCCTTTTTAAAATATATCCAATTACGATGTTTAAGATTTTCTACTTGTGTTTAACAAATATCTTCTAGACAACGGACATTGGTGTTTAGTTTTTTAATCAAAAAAATAAGTAAAAATAAGATTCAAAAGCACTTCATAAAGTTTTTTTGTTTCTTGATATTATTTTGATGATTACTAATTAAAAAATAAAATTATTTTGGTGATGTTAATTTAAATTGTTATTTTTAACTAGTTTATTGTTTTCAAAAAGAAGTTTCCCTTTGTAATAACCGCTATTTTTAGTCACTCGATGAGATAAAGTGAAGTTTTTTGTTTCTTGACAAACAACTAAAGCTGGATTACTTAGTTTATAATGGGTACGTCTTTTTCTTTTGGCAGTTTTACCGGTGCGTCTAAAAGGAACAGCCATTGTTTCATCCTTTCTTTTTTATCTTTTTTGTTTTTTGCATTGCAAAAACATCGTTTCAAAACTTAAAAATTAAAAAATAAAAAAATAATCAAGCTTAAATAATTAAAAATTTAATTTTAAACCTAAAAATATTTTAACTTAAAAAAGGTTTTTTGTCAACTTTAAAATAGCAAAAAAATGTTAAAAAGAAGTTTTTAAGTTATCAAAGTAATATCGAAGGTGTTTTAAGATAGTTTTAAAAAATTAACTAAATTTAAGTTGCGTTGCAAAATAACATCATTTGTTTAAGAAAAAATAAAATAAAAAACTTTCATCTGAAAGTTTAAAATTAAAAGATTAAATTTTAAAAGAAAGTAATTTAGTTGGCAGTTGTTTTAAATTTAAATATTGTAAATAATTGTCTAAATTGTAATTTTGAGTCATAAAAAAATCAAAAATACTTAAAACCAAAGAAAAAAAGTTTCTGAAGTACCGGTATGTCAAAACACTAACACACAAAAAAAATTTGTAAAATTAAAATATGTGTTTATTAAACCATTTATATTTTAACACGAAAAAATAAATCGCAACAAAAAAAGAAAAAAAGAACCAAAAAAGAAATACAAGATCTTTGTTTCCTGATATGTTTTTACTTTTTTAATAGTTTTTTTCGTCGAAGTGGTAATAAATGTCTTTAAACAAGTTTATTGGCGTCTGGATGGTAGGTAATCAATGTATTTTAACTTGTTTGCCAGTATCTTTATCATATTTAACTATAATATTAATAGTTTTTTCGTCGGAGTAGTACTGAGTTTTTTAATCATTTTGTCTGTTTTTTTTTTTTTTGATGATCATTTTAAAACTTAATTTAGTTTTTTCTCTTGGCTCTCTTTGATAATTTTTTTGATTATTAATTACGTTTAACACAATTTGTTTCCCTTTTTTTAGATAGATTTATTTAAAATAATTTTTTATTCTTTTTTTTCTGTGATTGCTATACTATTTTTCTTTTAGTTTTTGAATCTTAATTTTGATTTCTTGGATTTATCTTGTGCGTTTTTTGACTCATTTTGTGTATCTTTGATTCTCAGTTTTGTATTTTTGGACTTTTGTTTCTAGTTTTTTAATATTTTTGTTTCCCCTTTTGTCTTTCGTAATTTAGAAAAAAAGCTAAACTAATAAACAGTTTAGCTTGATTTTTTTATGGATTTATTTTTTGGTTTTAAGATGATTTTGTTTTTGGAGGTGGTCGTTTGTTTGATCGATAAAACTTTTTATAATGCTTTATATGTAACTTTTATTTATTTTTGTTAGTGTAAGTAATTGACATATAAAACATTTTGAATGGTTGTATTGCTCCTTTTTTATTGGCGTTTTTTAACTATTTAGCAAGTGACGCCACGTTATTTTTCTTCTCGTTTTGCCAAAAGAGATATAATAAATATTACTAATTTTTTGTCTTTTGATTCATGTTTTATGATGTCTTGCTAGTTTTCAATGTTTTTTTGTTTAAAAAAACAAGTTTAACGCTAGTTTTAAAAAATATAACTGGATTTTTTGGCAACTAAAAGAATAATGATGACATTTTTAACGCTCAAATACATATCGAAAAAAAGAAAATAACTTTAAATTTGTTCTGGAATTTCAAAATTTTTATCTTTAACTGCCACAGTGACAGTTGATTCTTTTTGTAAGAAAAAGAGCCAAAACAAAGGGGTAAAATAAAAAACTAAGAATAAAAAGAAATGTTTGCAAATGTCATTAGAATCAAAGAAAAGCAAAGTGGATAGAATTTTTATGTTTGTAGAGTCTACTATTTTAAGGATTTTTTTTGTTGTAAATAAAATTTATACCAAGTAAAAAGTTTGAAACAAAGATAAAGCGTTAAGACAATATAATAAGTGTTAATAATAAGTTTTTGTTTAATTTGACGCTTAGGGTTGTAATGTAAGATCATCAATGTGATTCATCCTTTCTTTAAAAGAAAGTTAAAAAATATTTGCTTAATAATAAGTTTTTAATTAAATAAAGTCGAATAAATAATCACAAATTTTAACTTGATCGCCTGGTTTGGCTCCTTGTTGTCTTAATGCTTCTTCGATACCAATTTTTTTTAATAAGCGGTCAAATCTTTTCACAGCTTCTTCATTGTTAAAGTTGGTGCGATGAAAAAAAAGTTCGACTTGGTTGCCGGTAATAACAAATTGTCTTTCGGCTTCTTTGGTGACGGTAAAAGTGTTTTTAGTGGTGTCCAAGTTATAAACTTTAAAATTATTGCTTTTTTCGGTTGTAAGAGGAGTTTTTTGCAATAAAGAACTCATTTCGTATTTTAATTTTTCAAGATTTTGAAAAGTAACTAAAGAAAGGGGTATGATGGGCTGATCGGGCAACTTAGTTTGTAAAGCAGCTAATTTTTGACTAGCATCTTTTAAATCAATCTTATTAGCTACAATGATTTGTTTTTTTTGTGTTAGTGAGGGATTGAATTGTTTTAATTCTTTGTTCAAAGTAATAAAATCATGATAGGGGTCAGAACTTTCCATGCTTATAATGTGAACTAAAACACGACATCTTTCAATATGTTTTAAAAACTGAATTCCTAACCCTTCTCCTAGGTGAGCGTTGGGAATTAAACCAGGTAAGTCAGCTACTACAAAATGAAAATCATCAACACCAACAACTCCTAAATGCGGTTGTAAAGTGGTGAAAGGATAAGGAGCTATTTTTGGTTGAGCTTTAGAAATGAAAGAAATTAAAGAGGACTTGCCAACACTAGGAAAACCTAATAAACCAATATCAGCTAAAACTTTAAGTTGAATTTTGATTTTAAGACGTTGTCCTAAATCACCTTTTTCAGCATAACTGGGCGCTTGATTTTTAAAAGTGGAAAGCGCTTTATTGCCTCGCCCGCCTTTGCCACCTTTGGCGATAACTAAAGTTTGTTTGTGGTGCAAAATTTCTCCCAAAAACTTACCTTCAATAGTATAAAAAACAGTTCCCAAAGGAACTTTAATATATAAATGAGGAGCGTTAGCGCCATTTTGATTTTTATTTTTGCCGTTAGCGCCGTGAAGAGCTTTGAGATGTTTTTGGTATTTGAGCTTTAATAAGGTAGTTTCTCCTTGTTCTCCTACAAAAATAACAGATCCACCATATCCACCAGAGCCGCCAGCAGGTCCGCCGAAAGCGACATATTTTTCTCGCCTGAAAGCAACAATACCATGACCGCCGTTGCCGGCAAAAACCTCATTAAAGGCTTCGTCAACAAAATGCAAACTAAACACCTTCTTTCATAAAATTGAGGTTAAAAAATTATTGAAGATAAACAGAGACTTTTTTACGGTTGCCTCTTTTTTTTTCGTATTTAATGATGCCACTAATTTTGGCAAACAAAGTGTCATCTCCACCAATGCCAACATTAGTGCCAGGATGAATTTTAGTTCCTCTTTGACGATAAATAATAGAGCCTGCTTTTGCAAATTGGCCATCAGATAGTTTAGCACCTAGTCTTTTGGAGTGAGAATCACGACCGTTTCTAGTGGAACCTGCTCCTTTTTTGGAGGCAAAAAGCTGAATTTTTAACTGTAATAACATTTTATTGAATCTCCTTTCTATTTGGGGTTTGAGATATTGATGATAATTTTTTGAAATGACTTGGATATTGAGTGCTTAAATTATCTAAACTGTACTTTAAATTTTTTAGCAAAAGAAACATATTGTTTTCTTTGAAAGTTTGGACTTCTAAATGAAAAAAGTTATCTTTCAAAATATAGGTGATATTTTTTTGAAATCCTAACATTTCTAAAGCATTAAGGGTAACAATAATGGCGGTTGAAACAGAAGCGCACACAATATCAAAACCTTTCGGAGCATATAAAGCATGTCCGGAAACTTCAGCAATAATAATATGATTATTTGCGTTTTTTTGAAAAAAATAGCTAATCATGTTAAAAACTATACAATTATTTTAGTAATTAAAAGTTTGGTGTAAGCTTGTCTATGACCTTGTTTAGAACGGTATTTTTTACGTTTTTTGAATTTAAAAACAATAATTTTTTTTGCACGGTCGTTTTTGATAACTTCAGCTTGAACTTTGGCATTAGGAACAAAAGGCTGTCCTAAAATAACTTTTTTTCCGCCGATAGCTAAAACTTCTTGAAATTCATAATTTTGTTGTGCTTCAACTGGTAATTTTTCGACAAACACTTCTTGTCCTTCGTAAACACGCAGTTGTTTTCCGCCGGTTTTAATGATTGCAAACATTTGATTGCCTCCTTTGAAAATGACATTTTCTTAAATATTTTAAGATTTTAAAAAATTTGACGTTGTGATGATCAAAAGAAATAATTTTATTTGATCGACTTTAAAAAGAGTTTTTGCTATTTTAACTTTCAATAAAATTCTTTTTTGAAATAATTAAGGAAAATTAAAAAGAAAAAACAATCAAATTATATTATAACATAACTATTAAGAAATTATTTTTTATTTTGTTCTAATTGTTGTTTCTTTTGTTTTAAAAGATATCGATTGCGAAGATTAAGACGACAATTTTGGCAACATGCCCCTAAATATTTGTGTTCATTATATTCATGACATAAAATTTGTTTGTTGCATTGAGGGTTGGAGCAATTAATATATCGTTCACAAGGTGTTTGGTCGAAATGATCTTTGCCGACAATAATATGTTCGGTTTGATTAACAAGAACAGCAATTCTTTGATCAAAAACATACATTTGACCATCCCACAAAGCTCCTTGAGTTTGAGGGTTTTGTCCGTAAGAAATAACACCGCCTTCTAATTGATAAACATCTTCAAAACCTTTTTTTTTAAGCAAAGAAGAAAATTTTTCACAACGAACACCACCAGTACAGTAAGTTAAAATCTTTTTGTTTTTTAATAATTCAGCGTTTTTTTCCACCCATTCAGGTAAATCGCGGAAGTGCTTAATGTTGGGGTTGTAAGCATTACGAAAATGCCCTAAATTATATTCATAATCGTTGCGAGCATCCAAAACAAGGGTATTTTCGTCTTGCATCATTTTTTTAAATTCTTCTGGCTTTAAATAAGTTCCTTTATCTTTTTGTAAATCAAGGGGAAAATTTAAATTAAGATTGACTATTTCCTTTTTTACTTTAACAGAAAGACGAGGGAAAAGATGTTTTTTAGCGGCATCAATTTTAAAAACGATGTCATTAAAACGAGGATCATTTTTTAAATTTTGCATATAGGTTTGCAGGTTGTCGGTTGTGCCTGATAAAGTACCATTAATTCCTTCCGGAGATACAATAATGCGCCCTAAAAGCCCTAAAGACCGACAATAATTAAACTGTTGTTTACGAAAAGTTTCGTAATCATCTATAGGGGTATATTGATAATACAAAATCACTTGATAAGAAATGTCTTGTGAATTGGCAAGGTTTGTCATAAAATGATTCATACCTCATTTCAATTTAATTTTAATAAAAAAAAGCAAATTTTTGAAAGTTAATTTAGTTTAAGATTTTTGCAAAAAAAAGATATGTGTTTTGGTTCTGTGAGTTATTTGTTTTATATTAATTTCGCTTTAGGAACAATTTTGAATCAAAACAAAAGACAAAAGAACATGCGACAGTAGTTTGATATTTTTGGATCTAAAATTATTTTGTTAAATCAAAATTTATCATCTTGAAAAAATCATTTAGAATACTTTTGATCAAAAGATTGCAACAATAAAAAGCCGAATCAAATATTTTTTTAATAAAAGATTCGACTTGATATGGAAAAAATCAACATTTATTATTTAATAATGTCAGTTCCTAAATAAGGAATTAAAACTTCAGGAACGCGAATAGTGCCATCTTGATTTTGATAATTTTCCAAAATAGCAATCATGGTGCGACCAATAGCAAGCCCAGAACCATTTAAGATATGTAAATATTCTTTTTTCTTGTTCTCGGGATTTAAAAATTTAATGTTGGCTCGACGAGCTTGAAAATTTTCCGAATTACTGATTGAACCAATTTCACGATAACTATTAGAACTAGGCAAAAAAACTTCTAAATCGTAAGTCTTAGCCATGCTAAAACCTAAATCACCAGTTGATAACACCACAACACGATAAGGGAGTTTTAAAAGATCTAAAACCGCTTGTGCATCATGTAACATTTGATCTAAAAAAAAATAAGAATCTTTTGGATTGCAAAACTGAATCAATTCAACTTTGTTAAATTGATGTTGACGAAAAATACCACGCGAATAAGCGCCAGCTGAACCAGCTTC
The DNA here is from genome assembly GCF_041729705.1 of Candidatus Phytoplasma solani. NCBI lineage: Bacteria > Bacillati > Mycoplasmatota > Mollicutes > Acholeplasmatales > Acholeplasmataceae > Candidatus Phytoplasma > Candidatus Phytoplasma solani. The sequence continues at coordinate 608,715 of NZ_CP103788.1, read as the reverse complement.
TTGACGAAAAGCGGTGGTATAAGCCACGTATTTAAGCGGCAATGTTTGACTTTTTAAAACTTCATCACGATGTAAATTAATAGTTGGCACTTCAGCTGTTGGATTAAGATACCAATTATTTTTATGATGAGCTATTTGAAAAACTTCGTCAGCAAATTTAGGCAATTGTCCGGTTGCAAACATAGATTTTTCGTTGATTATATAAGGGGGGATGATTTCTTGATAACCTTTTTGACTGTGTAAATCCATCATAAACTGAATCAAAGCTCGTTCTAAACGTGCCCCTAGACCTTTACAAACAACAAAACGACTACCTGTAATTTTGGCAGCTCTTTGAAAATCTAAAATATCTAGTTTTTCTCCTAAAGTAACGTGATCTTGCGCTAGAAAATTAAATTTTGGAATAACGCCTTTGCGATATAATTCTTGATTGTCGGTTTCGTCTTTTCCAATTGGTAAGGTGTTATGAGGTAAATTAGGAGTATTGCTTAAAATCTCAAAAATTGCTTGTTCTATGGTTTTTAATTTTGTTTCTAATTGTTGTAATTCAGAACGTGCAAAAGTTTTTTGAGAAGTTAAAGGAAGATTTTTTGAAATCTTTGTTTGGTGGGCTATTTTTTTAGCAACTTGATTTTTATGACTTCTTAATTGCTGGATTTCCAAAAGTAAAGCTTTTCTTTGAGATGATAAAAAGGGGAGTTTTTGTAATTGAGTTACATCATAATTTCTTGTTTGCAATTTGACTATAACTGATGATAAATGATTAACTACAAAATTCAAATCTAACACGTAGCACTCCTTAAATTGATGAAAAACTGAGATTGAAAGGTAAATAAAAAGAAAGAGTTGTTATTTATTATTATTATTCCAAATCGAATTAAAAGTGTCTTTTATTTCTTGACTCATTTTTTGATTCACAACTTTTTTTAAAATGTTGTCATTTACAAATTCAAACCAAAAATGCAAAAATTTATCCTTAAGATCATTTTCTTCTTTAGTTTTATCAGCTTCTTCATTATTATCTGATTGTTTTTTTTTGCTTTCTTCTTGTTTTTCGTTGTGATTTGTTTCGTTTCTTTTTTGGTATTTTGGTTCATGGACAAGGCCTTGAAAATAAAACAAACAACCTAAAACAACTCCTACAACAAGTCCTAAAAGCAAATAAAAAAAATTAATAACTAATGTTTTTATCATTTAATCTCTTTCCCTTTTATTAGATTTATAATGATATAATATTAAAAATAAACAAATAAACAATTTAATTGACTAATGTTTGGAAATAATTACTTTTTGTTATAAATGAATTTGTTAAGTGAAAAAAAATCAAAATTTGGTTTAAGGTTATTTTTGGAATATTTTGTATATAGCGTCTCGGAAACGCCATATTAAAGCGCAAGCGACAGCTACAACAACGAAAATAGTTAAACAAATGAAAAGAGCTTTATTGCTTTTAGTAGTTGTTTTAACAACTTTAGTGGATTTAACAACTTTTTTACTTGTATTATTTTTATTAGGTTTGTTAGGTTTATTATTTTTATTTGCCATTTTTTTCTCCTTCTAATTTATTTGATGGAATTAACTAGTTTTTGTAAAACAGATTTATTTCTAGCAACAAAATTAAGATGATAGATTTTTTTGGAAGCGCCTTTGTCTAGTTTTTTGTAAGCTAAGTTTAAAAAATTTAATGCTTGCGTTTTGTCAGCGTTAGTGACTGCAATTTTAACTCGTTTGACGGTTGTTTTCACTGATGATTTAAAAGAAATGTTTCTAAGACGACGTTTTTCATCAGTTTTAATGCGTTTTTTTTGTTGTTTAATATTAGCCATGTATGAATTTAAAATCCTTTCTTTTGAATAATAATTTCATTATTAATTGTTATTAATAACTCTAATTAAAATTATATCAAAAGTAAAGAAAAAAAACAAGTTATTAATGACATAAAAAAATTAACTCTTTTTGTCGTAAGGGATAAGGGGGTTTTCAAAAAATAGTTTGGTTAATTGATTTTGGTGCAAAAAAAGTAGTAAAACATGCCACAGGAAAACAACAAATTAACAAATACATGACATATAATAAGACTAAACAAAGGAATCAATAAAGAACAGATTAGTATAAATAGCTAGTTAGGAACAATCCGAAATTAGTTTTTGAAAGGAAGCGAATTATAGAAAATTTAGTGTTTAGAAACTTGTTTGCTTCTTGCAGACGGAAGTAGATTGTAGTATGTGGTGTTTTTGCTGGTTCAGGGTGTGATTGTATCAGTTGATTTATGTTTGTAGGTATTTTTGGTTTGTTCTTGGTTTTTTTGTTTTTTTTAGTTGATTGGCTGAGGGCTGTGACGTGTGTGAGTGTGTAGTTAGTAGGTTGGTGGTGTTGTTGGGTGTAAAAATTTGTTTGTTTTTTTGTTATGAGGAGGGCAACTATCAATTATAGCTATTACAAGATTAGTTTTGGGATTAGCAGAAGTTTGTGTTGTATTTTTTGGCCACAATAAATAATTAATGAAGATAAGCGATAAGATTAAAAGTTAAAAAGACAATAGCATAAAATAATGGTGTCTGCTTTCTTTTTATAATTTAACTTTCTGCGTATAAAAAAATTAATTATCCTAGTCTTTGTTTTTTTTAAAAATGAAACTATGATTTAAACTTAACTATTAATTGTTATTATATACAAACAAAAGCAAAAAAATAAGTTTTATCATGAATAAAGTTAATTTTTAAGGTTATTTTTTCTTTTTGGTGGTATTATTTTGGGACGTGATTTGTTTTTTTGGTTTTAATTAGAAACAATAATAGCTGCTGTTATAAACAAAATCAAAGAAACTAATGATATTAAAATAATTTATAATGTAGAAGATGATTGGGAGGTTGGTTAGTTAGAAGGAGGCATTTTATGTGGTGCTAGAGTTTTTTAATTGTGTTGTTGTTAATTTTGTGTTTAATACTGTTGAAGTTTGTCAAGTTCTTTTAGTTTTTTTCTAATTTTTGATTTTAAATTTTTTTTAGAATGCAAAAACAATTAATTATTAAAAAAAAGAGACTTTAAAAGTCTCTTTTATTTTTGTTTTTTGGAATTATGAATGAATAATCCAATTAATACAGTTAAAGTAATAGTTAAAAAGATAGTTAAACAAATCAATATTGTTTTATTGTTGTTACTACTTTCTTCTGTGTTTTGATTGTTTGTAGGTGGTGTTTGAACTGATACTGGGTTTTGGGTTGGGTTTTCTACTGTTACATTAGTAAATACAACATTACCTTTTGCTTGAGTAGAATTTGGAGTCGCAGTAATAGTTGCTTTTTTGTTGGTAGTATCAAATTCAATTGTTGCATCAGTATTTACAGTTAATGAACCAGCTTGTTTTAAGAATTTATTTAAAGCATTTTGGTCTTTACTTGTAACTTCTGCTTGTGTAACAGTAATTGTTTCAGTTGTAGGTTTTGTGAAAGTGCTTAAATCTTGTTTTTCTACTGTTACATTAGTAAATACAACACTACCTTGTACTTTAGTAGAATTTGCAACAACAGCAAGGGTGGCTTTTCTTTCGTTAGCGTTAAATGTAATTGTTACATCAGTACCTACATTCAATGAACCATCTGTTTGTAATAACTTATTTACAGTCGCTTGGGTTGGATTTGTAGATTCTGCTTGTGTAACAGTAATTGTTTCAGTTGTAGGTTTTGTGAAAGTGCTTAAATCTTGTTTTTCTACTGTTACATTAGTAAATACAACACTACCTTTTGCTTGAGTAGAATTTGGAGTCGCAGTAATAGTTGCTTTTTTGTTGGTAGTATCAAATTCAATTGTTGCATCAGTATTTACAGTTAATGAACCAGCTTGTTTTAAGAATTTATTTAAAGCATTTTGGTCTTTACTTGTAACTTCTGCTTGTGTAACAGTAATTGTTTCAGTTGTAGGTTTTGTGAAAGTGCTTAAATCTTGTTTTTCTACTGTTACATTAGTAAATACAACATTATCACCTTGTGCTCTAGTAGAATTTGCAACAACAGCAAGGGTTGCTTTTCTTTCGTTAGCATTAAATGTAATTGTTACATCAGTATTTATAGTCAATGTGTCAGGTGTTTGTAAGAACTTATTTACAGTCGCTTGGGTTGGATTTGTAGATTCTGCTTGTGTAACAGTAATTGCTTGATCTGTTGGAGTTTTTGTGAAAGTGCTTAAATCTTGTTTTTCTACTGTTACATTAGTAAATACAACATTATCACCTTGTGCTCTAGTAGAATTTGCAACAACAGCAAGGGTTGCTTTTCTTTCGTTAGCATTAAATGTAATTGTTACATCAGTATTTATAGTCAATGTGTCAGGTGTTTGTAAGAACTTATTTACAGTCGCTTGGGTTGGATTTGTAGATTCTGCTTGTGTAACAGTAATTGCTTGATCTGTTGGAGTTTTTGTGAAAGTGCTTAAATCTTGTTTTTCTACTTTTACATTAGTAAATACAACACTACCTTTTGCTTGAGTAGAATTTGGAGTCGCAGTAATAGTTGCTTTTTTGTTGGTAGTATCAAATTCAATTGTTGCATCAGTATTTACAGTTAATGAACCAGCTTGTTTTAAGAATTTATTTAAAGCATTTTGGTCTTTACTTGTAACTTCTGCTTGTGTAACAGTAATTGTTTCAGTTGTAGGTTTTGTGAAAGTGCTTAAATCTTGTTTTTCTACTGTTACATTAGTAAATACAACACTACCTTGTGCTTTAGTAGAATTTGCAACAACAGCAAGGGTTGCTTTTCTTTCGTTAGCATTAAATGTAATTGTTACATCAGTATTTATAGTCAATGTGTCAGGTGTTTGTAAGAACTTATTTACAGTCGCTTGGGTTGGATTTGTAGATTCTGCTTGTGTAACAGTAATTGCTTTATTTTTATCATCGTGTGTGAAAGTGTTTAATTGTGGTTTTTCTACTGTTACATTAGTAAATACAACATTATCACCTTGTGCTCTAGTAGAATTTGCAACAACAGCAAGGGTTGCTTTTCTTTCGTTAGCATTAAATGTAATTGTTACATCAGTATTTATAGTCAATGTGTCAGGTGTTTGTAAGAACTTATTTACAGTCGCTTGGGTTGGATTTGTAGATTCTGCTTGTGTAACAGTAATTGCTTTATTTTTATCATCGTGTGTGAAAGTGTTTAATTGTGGTTTTTCTACTGTTACATTAGTAAATACAACATTATCACCTTGTGCTCTAGTAGAATTTGCAACAACAGCAAGGGTTGCTTTTCTTTCGTTAGCATTAAATGTAATTGTTACATCAGTACCTACAGTCAATGTGTCAGGTGTTTGTAAGAACTTATTTACAGTCGCTTGGGTTGGATTTGTAGATTCTGCTTGTGTAACAGTAATTGTTTCAGTTGTAGGTTTTGTGAAAGTGCTTAAATCTTGTTTTTCTACTGTTACATTAGTAAATACAACACTACCTTGTACTTTAGTAGAATCTGGAGCCGAAGCAAGGGTTGCTTTTCTTTCGTTAGCGTTAAATGTAATTGTTACATCAGTACCTACATTCAATGAACCATCTGTTTGTAATAACTTATTTACAGTCGCTTGGGTTGGATTTGTAGATTCTGCTTGTGTAACAGTAATTGCTTTATTTTTATCATCGTGTGTGAAAGTGCTTAATGCTTTTTTATATTCTGGCTTATAATAATGTTTAAGCGCATGCACTATATTAAAAAAGAACATATTAAAAAAGAATAAAAAAAGAGGTAAAAGGCAACTTGTCAAAAATAAAAGTTGTCGCTTTTTGTTTTTAAAATTAGGCATAAAAAAATAATTTCTCCCTTGCAATTTATATTTTTAAAAATTAAAAAAAACAAAAAATGTAATCACTTTTTTTAGATGTTGCTAATCTTTGCCTACCTTTCCCAGTTTACCAATAATGAAAAAACAATCTCATTATTATTTCCATTATACATCACAAAAAAAACAAGTTTTATGCTTGAAAAATGTTTTTTTATTTCATTTTAACTAGTTATTTTAGATTAGTATTGATTTTTAGTATTTTTTTAAATGAACTAACAATGTCTGCTTTTTTATCTTTCTGTCTGTTTATTGGTTACTTTCTTTTTTTGACTTTCAAATATAGTGATTTTTAAATATAAAATTAAAATATAAAAAATACTATATCAATTATAGACCAAAAAAACAAGTTTAACGCTTACCAAAACTCCATTTAATAAGGTTTTTACTTGTTTTTTATGATATTTTTTATTTTTAAAATTATTATTTTTTAGGTTTTTGAAAAATCATTTTTAAAATATCTTTTTGTTAATTTGAAAATTCATATAAAAAAAACTATCTTAAAATGATAGTCTTTTTTTCATTATGATTGTCTAATAGTTTTTTTGGAGTTGTCATAAGTTCCTTTATATGGATAGATCAATTGCTTCACCGATTTTTTTAAAGCGTACCGGTACCTTTTTTCATTCACTACTTTGTTTAATAGCTTTTATGAGTTGCTGTAATTTGTTATTCTTTCGAATAACTGACTTTATTAGTATGCTATTGAGGCTTTTTTGGCGCCTTGAATTTATTTATATTTTTTATAACAGTGCAAAAAAAAGACCAACTATAAAGTTATTCTTTTTTCAATAATATTTAATTTTTTTTGAAGTTCATTTTAATAAAACAAATTTTTTAGTTCAGGATTAAACCTTTTACTTTTAATCATTTTAATTTCTTCTAAATAAGGAGCTTGGCCGTTAATATAAGGGGTTTCTAAAATTTTTGGTATCTGCAAAAAAGCAGGATGATAGATAATTTGACTCAAAACCTTAAAGCCAATTTGACCAAAACCAATATTTTCATGGCGATCTTTGTGACTCTTGCAAGTGTTTTTAGAATCGTTGATGTGAATTGCAGAAATATTTTCAATCCCTAAAATGCTTTCAACATCTTCCCAAAAAGACATTAAATTATTTTTTAAATCATATCCAGCATCAAAAAGATGACAAGTATCAAGACAAAAAGAAATTCTTGTACGATTTTTAACTAAATTGCGGATTTGTCTAAGTTCTTCTAAGGTTTTCCCGATTTCAGTTCCTTTACCTGCCATTGTTTCTAAAGCAATTTTGATGTTTAAATCGCTTGTATTTTCTAAAATCAAATCTAACCCTTGAGCGACCCAAGTAATTGCTTGAGTAAGGTCACTTTTTAAAAAATTGCCCGAATGCAAAACCATTTTATTAATCTTCATAGCAGCAAAACGCCTTAATTCTGCTGTTAAAAATTCAACTGCAAAAGCTCTTTTTTGTGGATTGCTGTTAGCAAGATTAACAATATAAGGGGCATGACCAACGAAATTATTACAAGATAAATCATTGTCCAAAGACATTTTTAAAGCTTGATTAATTTGTAATTCGTCAAGTTGGGTTCTAATAGTATTTTGTGGGGCCCCACTATAAATCATTAAACTATTAGCTCCGTAAGATAAAGCTGTTTTGACAGCCCCTGCGTAATTATCTGGTTTTTTCATAGGAACATGACTTCCTAAAAGCAACATTTGCAATACTCCTTTGGTATGTTTTGATACATATTTTTAATTTTAGTGGCTTTTCTTATTGTTTTTTTTCGGTCTTGTAAGTTGGATTTTTTTTGGTAGTAGTTTGTGTGATGATTTAGTTTGTTTTTTGACTGAAAACGTAACAGATTGCAATCTTTTTTTGGGATAAAAAAGGTTATTTTTTAGTTGTTTTTGCTTGTAATTAGGCGTTACTTTAGGTTTAGTAGTTTTGCAATTTTTGGATTGAAGAAGAGATGAATTTTTTATTTGTTTGTTATTATATTTTTTTTGGGTTGTTGGGCGATCTTTGAAATTGATTTGGGAAATAGTTTTTTGTTGATTGTCTCTAAGTAAACTGTCTTTTCCTAACGCAATACTGTGAAAAACGACTCCCATATTAATTAATTTATTAATTTTTTCTTTTTGTTTGTTATCTTGAGGGTCATATAACACAATTACTTCGCCTTTTTTACCCATACGGGCAGTTCTTCCGCTGCGATGAAAGAAAAATTCTAATTGGGTCGGTAAATTATAATGGATCACACAAGAAGCATCAAAATCAATTCCTCGAGAGGCTAAATCGCTTGCAATAACGTATTGATATTTTAATTTATGGATCGCTTTTAATTCTTGTTTTCTTTGTTTTGTGTTCAAATTAGAATTATAATTCAATATCTTCAATTTATGATCGTTTAAGGCATGAAAGACTAATTCTTGTTCTTTTTTATCATTGATAAAAATCAAAGCTAAATAAGGATTTAATACTTTTGTGAGGCTAATTAATGTTTGCAGGCGACTAGTTTTAGTTTCTAACATAAAAAAAACGCATTTAGAACTACTTTGGTTACAAACGTCAATAAAGTTGGCTTTTCCAAAATAACGATTAATAAAAGGTTTCATTTGGGTAGTAATGGTTGCTGAAAATAATAAAATTTTTGCTTTAAGATGATTTACCAAAGGATCTAGGGTGGTTAAAAAAGCTTGATCGAACATCATATCGGCTTCATCTAAGACTAAATAAGAGACGTATTTTAAATTGATTTTTTTCAGTTTGAAAGCGTATTGTAAAATTTTGTCTGGGGTTGAAATAATTAAAGCAGGTTGTTTATTTGTTAGTTGTTCTAAAGTTTTTTGTTTATTCATCCCGCCATAAAAAATTTTGGTAAAGGGGCTTTTTTCGACTTGTT